>JANOFD010000515.1:0-4203 GCA_031413455.1 Rhodobiaceae bacterium | reverse complement strand
CGCGCGGCTATCCGCTCGTCGACATGATGTGCCAGGTCTATTCGAACGAGCGCGACCCGCTCAAAGGCCGCCAGCTCCCCATCATGTATTCAAGCCGCGCCTTCGGCTTCTTCTCGATCTCGGGCAATCTCGGCACGCAGTTCAGCCAGGCCGTCGGCTGGGCCATGGCCTCAGCCTATAAGGGCGACGACCGCATCGCCTCGACCTGGATCGGCGACGGCTCGACCGCCGAGGGCGACTTCCACCACGCGCTCACCTTCGCCGCCGTCTATCGCGCGCCGGTAATCTTGAACGTCGTCAACAATCAGTGGGCCATCTCGAGCTTTCAAGGCATGGCCGGCGGCGACGATGCGACGTTCGCCGCCCGCGGTGTCGGCTACGGCATGCCCGGCCTGCGCGTCGACGGCAACGATTTCTTGGCGGTTTACGCGGTGACGAAATGGGCTGCCGACCGCGCCCGTTCGAATCTTGGGCCAACCTTGATCGAACACTACACCTACCGCGCCGAGGGCCATTCGACGAGCGACGACCCCAACCTCTATCGCCCCGCCAACGAAGCAAAGGCCTGGCCGCTCGGCGATCCGATCGAACGTCTGAAAAAGCACCTCATCGCCCTCGGCAATTGGTCCGAGGAAAAACACACTGCGCTCGAAAAAGAAATCGCCGAAGAAGTGCGCGCCGCCCAAAAAGAAGCCGAAAGCCACGGCACGCTCGGCGGCGACAAAATGCCCAGCGTCAAAACGATGTTCGAAGACGTCTACAAGGAAATGCCCTGGCACATCCGCCGTCAACGCCAGGAAATGGGAGTTTAAGCGCGATGGCAAAGATGAACATGATCCAGGCGCTGAACTCCGCCATGGATGTCATGCTAACCCGCGACCCAAACGTGCTGATCTACGGCGAAGACGTGGGCTTTTTCGGCGGTGTCTTCCGTGCCACCGAGGGCCTGCAAAAGAAACACGGGCTTCACCGCTGCTTCGACACGCCGATCGGCGAAAGCGGCATCGTCGCCACCGCCATCGGCATGGGCGCCTATGGCCTAAGGCCCGTCATCGAAATCCAATTCGCCGACTACATCTATCCGGCCTACGACCAACTCGTCTCCGAAGCAGCCCGCTTGCGCTATCGCTCGGCCGGCGACTTCTTCGCGCCGCTGACCTTGCGTACGCCCTATGGTGGCGGCATTCGCGGCGGCCAAACCCACAGCCAAAGCCCGGAAGCGCTGTTCACCCACGTCGCCGGCCTCAAAACCGTCATTCCGTCGAACCCATACGACGCAAAGGGCCTGTTGATCGCATCTATCGAAGACGACGATCCGGTGATGTTCTTCGAACCCAAGCGCATCTACAACGGCCCCTTCAGCGGTCATCACGACCAGCCCGTCACGCCCTGGGAAAAATTCGCCGACAATGATGTGCCCGAAGGGCATTACACAGTCCCACTCGGCAAGGCAGCAATCAAACGCCCTGGCAACGACGTCACGATCCTCGCCTACGGCACCATGGTCCACGTCGCGCTCGCAGCGGTCGCCGAAACCGACATCGACGCCGAAGTCATCGACCTGCGCACCTTGATGCCGCTCGACATCGACACCATCACACAGTCGATCGAAAAGACCGGCCGCTGCGTTATCGTCCACGAAGCCACCCGCACCAGCGGCTACGGTGCTGAACTCTCAGCACTGGTCCAGGAAAACTGCTTCTATCATCTCGAAGCACCGAT
The DNA here is from genome assembly GCA_031413455.1 of Rhodobiaceae bacterium. Lineage (GTDB taxonomy): Bacteria > Pseudomonadota > Alphaproteobacteria > Micropepsales > Micropepsaceae > SZUA-430. The sequence continues at coordinate 2,481 of JANOFD010000515.1, read as the reverse complement.
CATCCGCGTCGCCGGCTGGGACACACCCTATCCTCACGCCTTCGAATGGCAGTATTTTCCCGGACCGAAACGGATCATCGACGCCATGCGCCGCACAATGGAGAGCTGAATGGGACGCTTTGTTTTCAAACTTCCCGATGTTGGCGAAGGCACGGCGGAAGCCGAGATCGTCGCCTGGCACGTGCGCGTCGGCGATAGCATCCACGAGGACCAACACCTCGTCGACGTCATGACCGACAAAGCCACCGTAGAAATGACATCTCCGGTGGCCGGAAAGATCCTATCGCTTCACGGCGAGCCTGGTTCAATGGCCCCTGTCGGTGCCCCGCTGGTAGAACTGGAAGTCGAAGGCGCAGGCAATCAAATCGCGGTAAAAACCAACGGCGCCGTCGTCAAGGCCCCTCCCCCGCCACCAAAACTCGAAGCAGCCAAACCGCCAAAGTCCGCACCGGAACAGATTAAAACTGCCCCCGAAACGCCGCGCACATACGGCGGCAAGCCACTTGCCGCACCGGCCGTGCGCCAACGCGCACACGAACTGGGCATCGAACTGCAATTCGTGCAAGGCTCAGGTGCCACCGGCCGCATCACCCACGCCGACCTCGACAATTATGTCGCCCGTGGCGGCCCCGCATCGCCAACATCATCAGCGCTCGCAAAACGCGAAGGCGAAGAGCAAATCAAGCTCATCGGCCTGCGCCGCAAAATTGCCGAGAAGATGCAGGAATCCAAACGCCGCATCCCGCATTTCGCCTATGTTGAAGAAATCGACATGACTGAACTCGAAGCCTTGCGCGTGCAAATGAACAAAGCGCGCCAACCCGATCAGCCCAAACTGACGCTGCTGCCCTTCATGATGCGCGCGCTCGTCCGCATCCTGCCGGAGTTCCCGCAAGTCAACGCCCGCTACGACGACGAAGCAGGAATCGTCACGCGCTTTGCCCCCGTCCACATCGGCATCGCCACCCAGACCCAGCATGGCCTGATCGTCCCCGTCGTCAAACACGCAGAAGGGCTCGACCTCTGGCAAGCAGCCAACGAAATCGCCCGCCTCGCCGCCCTCACCCGCGACGGCAAGGCAACACGCGACGAACTCACCGGCTCGACAATCACCATTACCAGCCTGGGCCCCATCGGCGGCGTCGTCACAACGCCGGTCATCAATCATCCCGAAGTCGCCATCATCGGCCCCAACGCCATCATCGACCGCCCGGTCGTGCGCGACGGCATGATCACGGTGCGCAAGATGATGAACCTGTCCTCATCCTTCGACCACCGCGTCGTCGACGGCTATGACGCCGCCCAGTTCATCCAGCGCGTGAAAGCATTGCTGGAACACCCCGCGCTGATGTTCATGCAATGACCGAAACAATCAAAACCAAAGTCCTCGTCATCGGCGGCGGTCCCGGCGGTTACGTCGCCGCCATCCGTGCCGGCCAACTCGGCCTCGACACAGTTCTCGTCGAAGGCGGCAAGCTGGGCGGCACCTGCCTGATCCGCGGCTGCATCCCTTCAAAGGCCATCATCCACGCGGCTTCCGAATTTGAATCCATGCGCCATGCCGCTTCCAAAACGATGCACGGCATCAAACTCGCGAGCCCGCCGAAACTCGACTTCGCCGAAACCGTAAAGTGGAAAGAAGGCATCGTCACCCGCCTCAACACCGGCGTCGCCAGCCTGCTTAAACGCGCCAAGGTCCGCGTCATCGAAGGCTGGGCGAACTTCACCGACGGCAAGACCTGCACCGTCGGTGACATTACCATCACTGCCGAACACGTCATCCTCGCCAACGGCTCACTCCCCGTCGAACTGCCCTTCCTGCCCTTTGGTGGCCCCGTAATTTCGTCGACTGAGGCACTCTCGCTCCACACGCTTCCCGAAAGACTAGCCGTGGTCGGCGCAGGCTACATCGGCCTCGAACTGGGAATAGCGTTCGCCAAACTCGGTTCCAAAGTCACCATCGTCGAAGCCGAAAAGCAGATCTTGCCGCTCTACGACGCCGATCTCGTGGCCCCGGTAAAACGCTGGTTGGACAAAAACGGCGTGACCTTGCATCTCGGCGCCAAAGCCAAGAGCGTCGAGACAGGCAAAATCGGAACAACACTCGTTATCGAAACGGCGGACGGCAAATCGCTGAACTTCCCCGCCGACAAAATTCTCGTCACCGTCGGCCGCAAACCCAACACCGAAGGCTGGGGCCTCGAAAACATGGCCATCGACAGGGCCGGCCGCTTCGTCAAGATCGACGACCAGTGCTGCACCTCGATGCACAACGTCTGGGCCATTGGCGATCTCACCGGCGAGCCGATGCTGGCCCACAAAGCATCCGCGCAAGGCGAAATGGTCGCCGAAATCATCGCCGGCCACAAACGCCGCTTCAACCCCGCATCCATCGCGGCCGTCTGCTTCACCGAACCGGAAATCGTAAGCTGCGGACTTTTGCCATCGCAAACCGAAGGCGAAACCATCATCGGCCAGTTC
>JANOFD010000514.1:0-2592 GCA_031413455.1 Rhodobiaceae bacterium | reverse complement strand
TGTGTTGATGCAGTGTGCCGCCATAGGCGACATTGAATTCCTGAAAGCCGCGGCAGACGGCAAAGACGGGCGTGCCGCGCTCAACGATGTGGCGGATCAGCGGTAAGGTTGTGGCGTCGCGCCTCTCATCTTGCAGGACTCCGGAACGTGGCGAAGGTCCGGCGTAATATTTGGGTGCAACATTGGACGGTGAGCCGGTCAGAAAGATTCCGTCGACCGATTCAAGAATTTCTTCGATGCCGATCGGGTTTTCGAGAACTGGAATAAGTACCGGTATCGCACCGGCGCCATCGCGCACGGCAACAATGTATTTCTCACCGACGGCATGAAACGGGTGGGGCCCGATCATGCGATGATCGCAGGGAATGCCGATGACGGGTCTTTTGACTTTGCGGCTCATGCGACATGGCTAGCATCGCCGCGCAAACATGGGCAAGCAAAGGTGGTGTTAATCGTCTTTTCGGCCGAAACGATCGACGTCGCGCAAAACGAAGAGTTGCGGCGATAGGGTGACTTCGGTCCTGGGGTTTTTCAGGGCGATCATGGTTTGCAAGCCTTGCGCGTCGGTGATGATCCACTGGCGGATCTCTGTTGCCGGGTGGGCGAAGATTAGCGTTACCTGGCCTTTGAGCGGTCCTGATTTTTCTGTCGCGGTGATGCGCAGCGTGCCGGGCTGGCGATCTATGGCGGTGACGCGGGGATCGTGGGCAAGGTCGATATTCTCGCGCAAAATTATGTTTAACGGATTGTCGATCAGCGGATAACGGTCAACGGTGCGCAATTTGTTGTTGGCAACCGCGATGGTGACGCCATCGGAAACAATGAGATAGGGGCTGGGCGGTGCATATTCAAAACGCAGACGGCCGGGCTTGCGCGCGTAAATCACGCCCTGATCAAGCTCACCATTGGGCCCAACCTGGACAAAGTTTGATTGCAGCGACGTAATAGCGTTCAAATAGGCCGAAACCTTGTTCAGGTCGGCGACGTCTTGCGGCTTGAGCGGGGCGGCCCAGGCATTTGAGGCTGAGACGATAGCAAAGATAAATGTGATGAGTGTGCGCATGTTTGTTTTCTTGAGCTCTGACGGTTGGTCGAAGCCTTAAAAGGCGACTGTGGCAAAAGGAAGAACGCGAAGCGCAGATTAGCAGGAATTGGGGGGGCGGCCATTAAATGATTGACAGGACCGCAGTGGGGGAATGGGGACGATGGACGAGAGACTGCAAAAGCTGCTGTTTGATCCGAATGGGCCGTTGGGGCTGAATGAGGTGTTCCTGCAAAATGCCATGGCGGAAGCGGGCGGGTTTTTGCTGAGCGCCGTCGTTTTTGCCATTCTCATTCCCATTGTGATTGACGCAAGGCAAACGCGACGCTGGCGTCCTGCGCGCCAGAATTTCGGACAGGAGCTGATGCTGCTTCACGTTGCGTTTGGCGACTCATTGTCGCGTTTTGCGCATTCGCCAGATGGACCATCCCGGGTGCGGGCCGTGGATGCCGTGGACCATGCGTTTCGCGCCATACCGGCGATGACGGGGTTATTTGGATATGCCCTGACTGCGGACATTTCGCGCGAGGTGAATGATTACATGCGCATGCTGCGGGCCATTCGTGATTGGGCGCATGAAGCGGCCCATCCGGAAGATCTGGCGTTCGCATCGGCCGAGCGGCGGGTCAAGCAGTCACCTAAAATGTTTGAACTCGCTAATGCCGAATTCAGGGATGTGATGCGCGTGCTCAGCGTCGGCGGGTACAAAGACGTGCGCTGGAGTGACGGATTGGTGGGCGAGCTTGAGGTAGCGTTCGATGCGACGCATGGATGAGGGGTGGGGCGTGCGGTGACCTCGCAATCAAGTTGCGGACCGCATTGGATAGGCTTGCACTTCACAAAACTTCGTCATCACCGGCTTTGAGCCGGTGACCCAGGCGTTGCGCGTCTGCGCAACGGAGAGATTGGCGTGATGGCAGTGCGAGCGTCTTTTCGTCTCGCAGACGCGAGTCGGCTGGGTGGCCGGGTCAAGCCCGGCCATGACGAAGTTTAATTAGTCGTCCCTGCCGGAATGGTCACCGACCAGCACGTCGCGTTTTCCGGAGTGGTTGGGGGAGGAGATGACGCCTTCGTCTTCCATTTTCTCGATGATGCGGGCGGCGCGATTGTAGCCGATTTGCAGGCGGCGCTGGATGTAGGAGGTCGAGACCTTGCGATCGCGGGCGATGATGGCGACGGCCTGGTCGTAGAGATCGTCGCCACTGCCTTCGCCTTCGCCGTCGAGCAGAGTTGTGGGATCGGGTTCGTCGGGTTCTTCGGTGATGGCGTCAAGATATGACGGCTCGCCTTGCGATTTCAGGAACTTGACGACGGCTTCGACTTCTTCGTCGGAGACGAAGGGGCCATGAACGCGGCGAATACGGCCGCCACCTTCCATGTGCAGCATGTCGCCCTGACCCAAGAGTTGCTCGGCGCCTTGCTCACCCAGAATCGTGCGGCTGTCGATTTTCGAGGTGACCTGGAACGAGATGCGGGTGGGGAAGTTGGCTTTGATTGTGCCGGTGATGACGTCGACTGACGGGCGTTGCGTGGCCGTGATGATGTGGATG
>JANOFD010000513.1:0-1742 GCA_031413455.1 Rhodobiaceae bacterium | reverse complement strand
AATGAGTTCCGGTATGGCCCGTCCGACGTGACAGCCGCCGCCGATCACCTTCCACAGTGGCGTGATCCGGTCTTGCCACTTACGGACATTGGCATCGGGTGCTTTGCCGTGCTCGCAAAAAATGAGACGGCCACCGGGCTTTAGAACGCGGCGCATCCCCTTTAGCGCGGTTACGACTTCAGGGATGGTGCACAGCGTATAGGTTACGAGAACCGTATCGGCGGACTTGTCGGCGAGGGGAATCTCTTCGGCCTTCAGGTCCAGAAATTCCAGCCTGAATTTGATGTCCTTTGCCCGGCGCATGGCGCGCTCACGCATTTCAGCGGAAGGCTCCAGCCCCCACACATGCTGGACTTTCGCGGGATCGTAGAACGCCAGATTTTGTCCTGCTCCCAAACCGATCTCAAGCACGCGGCCCTGCGCCAGGGGGACGACTTTCTTGCGTTGATAGGTAATTGGCTTGGCGCTCATTGCAGCATCGAGAAGCCAGGGCAGAATGCGTCGTTCGTAGAAACCCATGATGTCGTGTCCGAAGTTGTGCTTCGGACACTATCATGGGTGAGAGAGAAATGTTGGCTTTAGGTGGACCGCCGCTCCACAAGCCCCTTCATCGGCGGGCATGCATCGGCGGGCGCGCCCAAGCCTTGATGCGTCCCGTGCGGCGCGGTGGCTTCTTCATCTTCTACAATGTCATCGAGTTCATCGACATCCATTGACGGCATGGTGGGTTCGGCTTTGTGAACGGGCTTTGGTTGCAGCGTGGGAGAGCCGGCACGCTTTGTGCGCACGGCCTCGATGACTTTTTGAATTTCTTCCTTCGTCATTTCTGCCCTGAGCGGTTCTTCAAGGTTTTGTTTGAATGCGGTGCTTTCAGTGCGCGGGCGGGCGGGCGCCGCTGGGCGGGCCGGATGCAATGCCACGGCCGGCACGGCGTCAGTCGCCACGCGCCCGCGCGCCCACTTTCCATCCCATGTCAACAATTCCTCTAGGGGCAACGGCTTTTGAACCCAGATGCCTTGCGCAGCTGTAAAACCAACTTCCGCCAGTCCGGACATTGTGGCCTCGTCTTCCGCGCCGACCGCGACAGCTTCGAGCCTGAACTGCCGCGCATAGCGAAGGCGGGCTGCGATTGCGCCTTTGCCCTTCAGACCCAAGCGTTGAGCCAGGCGGATGCTGGCCGGTCCACCAACTTTGATTGAAGTAAACGGCATCGGAACAAAGTGAGAGAGGTCAACGGGCACAATGCCACCGCCGTCAAGAGCCACCTGCACCCCCAAGGCGCGGACGGCATTCAACGCTGCGCACAAGGCATCGGGTTCTTGAGCGATGGCGCGCTCAGGAACTTCGATGATGACCCGCTCTGATGTGAGTGCATAGTCCTGAATGAACCTTGCCAATCCCTGGCAGAAGTCGTCCGCAGTGACGGTGCCCGGCGCTACGTTGATTGATATGGACCAATCCTTGTCGTGGGACTGCCATTTGCTGGCGGCCGCGAATGCTGTTTTGAATACGTAACCCGTCAGATCAGCCATGCGTCCCTGGGCTTCGACAAAATCGAGAAACAATCCCGGCGGCAGAAGTCCGTATTGGGGATGCTGCCAGCGAATGAATGCCTCTGCGCCTGTCATGCGTGAGGTCGCCAATTCTACTTTTGGCTGATAAACCAACGAGAATTCGTTGCGCTCAAAGGCCTGATCGATGTCAGTGGGGGCCAACCTGAAAGATCTGTCGCTCATGGGCGT
>JANOFD010000512.1:0-1185 GCA_031413455.1 Rhodobiaceae bacterium | reverse complement strand
GCGATGGTTGCCGCCAGTAGAATTGCGGGGACGTAGCCGACGAGGACTGCCATCGTGAAGACACTGAAGGCTGAGTGTGTCGTTCCAAATTCGAGTGCGCCTTGGCGGGTGATGAGGCCTGCCGGGATTGGCCTTGTGCGGGTGCGGGTCATGATGGCGTCGATGTCGGCGTCGAACCACTGGTTCAGAGCGCCTGCGGCCCCTGCCCCGACCGCGATGCAAAGCAATGCCGTTGCCGCCAACAAGGGATGGATGGCGCCAGGTGCCGCGATCATGCTGGCGAGTGCCGTGAACACCACAAGCGACATCACCCGCGGCTTGAGCAGCGCCAGATAATCGGCGGGGCCCGCGAGTGATGGGCGAGTGGTGGTGTCTATGGTGGTCAATGCCCGTGACCTTTGTCGGAGATTTTCGGCAGGGTGTTGAACTGATGGAATGGTGGTGGCGATGGCAGCGTCCACTCCAGCGTCGTGGCACCCACACCCCACGGACTGGCCGCGACTTTGCGCTTGGCCATGAACATTTCAATGATGACCGCCAAGAACACAAGGGTTGCAAACGCCGAGAGGAAGGAGCCGAGAGAGGAGACGTAGTTCCAATAGGCGTAGGCATCAGGGTAGTCGACATAGCGGCGCGGCATCCCGGCCAGGCCCAGGAAATGCTGCGGGAAGAAGGTAATGTTGACGCCGACAAAGGTCAGCCAGAAATGGGCTTGCCCCAAATACTCATTGTACTGATAGCCCCACATTTTGCCGGACCAATAATAGAAGCCGGCAAAAATGGCGAAGACGGCACCGAGTGAGAGCACATAGTGGAAATGTGCGACGACATAATAGGTGTCGTGCAGCGCCGTATCGATGCCGGAGTTTGCCAGTACCACACCGGTGACACCGCCTACGGTGAACAAGAAGATGAACCCGATCGCCCAGAGCATCGGCGTCTTAAACTCGATCGAGCCACCCCACATGGTGGCGATCCAGGAGAAGATCTTGATGCCCGTCGGTACCGCGATGACCATGGTGGCGGCGAGGAAGTAGGCCTCCGTGTTGACGCCCATGCCGACCGTGTACATGTGGTGGGCCCAGACGACGAAGCCGATGGCACCGATTGAGACCATCGCATAGGCCATGCCCAGATAGCCGAACACTGGCTTTTTCGAGAAGGTCGAGACGATCTGGCTGATCA
>JANOFD010000511.1:0-1491 GCA_031413455.1 Rhodobiaceae bacterium | reverse complement strand
ATGCTCATTCAGCGATGATCGAACTGCGCGGCTGGTATCAACCAAGCCTTTGGCGCGCACCAAAGCGCCAGTGGGATCGTAAACGATCTGCTGCCCGCCGAGCTTTGCGACAAAAGCCTCAAGACTTTTCGCCGACAGCAGGCTCGCGGGACTATGGAAGCGCACGCGGATCTGGCACTCGGCAATGTGCTCCAACGCCGCGAGAATGGTGGATTTCAATTTCTTCCGCTCTGGCCCGGACGACACGTGAACCGTGAGCAGCGATTGCTTGCCCGTCTCGCTCAAAACAGCGGCGAAGATCGGTCCGGCGATCAAGCGAAGCGCGTCAACGACTTGCAAGTCACCGGTCAGTGTTGATTTGTGTTCCATCGAAAACCCCATCGCTCTGGTCCAAGCTTGTTTTTTGGACTTCAGGAGCGCGAGATATGAAAATACAAAATTAGAACTAAGTCTTGGTTATTGAGAGGTTTAGGAATCGTTTCCAATTCGACTGTTACTGATTCGGCACGATTCAAGTGAAAAGTTGCAGTTACTGGTTGAGTTTTAAGCAAGCTCCAACTGCAACGACTTGCTCCGCATGCCGCCAGCATCGGATTTTCAAGCGTCCAATAGTTTTGCGTATAATGGCGGACTATATGCGTTTTCTGAGAAATATGGACGCATCGGTCAACAAAGGCAGAGCTTATGGCTACGCCTGTGAATTGAGTCCGATTTCAGAAATAGCCATTTCCGCGAACCCTAATTTTTATTGACAACTGTTAGTATTTACAGACCACACACGAATCACGCTTGCCGTGCAAATTGCGACCTGCGGTATGGGTTGCCCCCCGCAACCATACTTTTGCTTGCATCGCAAAAGACCCCGGGCGAAACAGGTTCCAGGTGCAAGAATCCATTATCGGGCGCCCGGCGATGTCGTAAGACTGCGCGCACACGGGCAAGAGCTTCAATGACTTCATTTGATCGCCGCAAAAACAGCCGCACAGTCAAAAGCCCGCGCGGGACCCAACTCAGCGCGAAATCATGGCCAACAGAAGCGCCCTTGCGCATGCTGATGAACAACCTCGATCCAGAAGTCGCCGAAAACCCCGACGAACTCGTCGTTTACGGTGGCATCGGCCGCGCCGCGCGCGACTGGGCCTCGTTCGATGCCATCGTGGCCGCCCTTCGCAAACTCGACGCCGACCAGACGCTGCTCGTGCAATCCGGAAAACCTGTTGGCGTCTTTCGCACCCACGCCGACGCACCGCGCGTCTTGATCGCCAATTCGAACCTCGTGCCGCATTGGGCAAACTGGGCCCACTTCAACGAACTCGATCGCAAGGGTCTGATGATGTACGGCCAAATGACGGCCGGTTCCTGGATCTACATCGGCAGCCAAGGCATCGTGCAGGGCACCTACGAAACCTTCGTCGAAGCCGGCCGCAAGCATCACAGCGGCGATCTCTCCGGCAAATGGATTTTGACCGCGGGCCTCGGCGGCATGGGCGG
>JANOFD010000510.1:0-8375 GCA_031413455.1 Rhodobiaceae bacterium | reverse complement strand
GCCGCCATGTTGACAATGTCACTCATTTTGGCGCCGAGGGACGCGATTTGCACTGACTTTGACAAACCGACCAAGAGAGGGCCGATGACGGTGGCGCCGCCGATCACCTCGGTCATGGTGGTTGCGATCGAAGCTGAATGGATGGCTGGCATTATCAAAACGTTTGCTGGCCCTCTCAAGCGGCAAAACGGATAACGCGCCATGCGTTCGAGGTCGAGGGCAATATCGGCGTTCATTTCACCGTCATACTCGAAATCTACCCGGCGTTTGTCCAGAATATCAACGGCTTCGCGCACGCGTTGCGACCGCTCGCCCCAGGGTTGGCCGAATGTGGAATAGGCCAGCAATGCGACACGAGGTTCATAGCCGAACCGCCGGGCAACGGCTGCGGTTTGAACCGTAATATCGGCAAGTTCTTCGGAAGACGGCATTTCGTGCACATTGGTATCGGCGACGAAAACGGTGCGGCCACGGTCCAGTATGATCGAAACACCGATGACGCGCTCACCAGGCTTGACGTCGATCACGTTGCGAACATCAGCAAGAGCCACCGAATAGTGGCGCGTCACTCCTGTGACCATTGCATCGGCATGTCCGGCGGCCACTACAGAGGCCGCGAAAACATTGCGGTCGTAGGTGACCTGGCGCAGGCAGTCGCGATAGAGCTGGCCCTGGCGCTGCTTTCGATTGTAGAGGGCTTCTGCATATTGCTGTGTGCGCGGACTCTCGCGACCGAAAAGTATTTCGAGGTCGATGACATCTTCTATCCCTGAACGGCGTGCCGTTTCTCGAATGCGCTCGGGGTTGCCAACCAGGATCGCTTTTCCGAGGCCTGAGTTTTGATACGACAGAGCCGCGCGAATGACCGCTTCTTCCTCGCCTTCGGCAAAGACTATACGTTTTGGCTCCATCCTCACCCGCGCGACGACGCGTTGCACAATTGAAGCGACGGGGTCGAGGCGCGATGCAAGTTCGTTGGCGTAACGATCCAAATCGGCAATCGGCTTCTGCGCGACGCCGGATGCCATCGCAGCTTTCGCGACAGCCACGGGAACTCTTGAGATCAATCGTGGATCGAAAGGAACCGGAATTATATAGTCAGGACCGAATTTTGGCCGTGTCGTGTGATAGGCCGCTGCAACTTCGTCCGGCACGTCCTCGCGCGCGAGCTCTGCCAAGGCAAGGGCCGCCGCTATTTTCATTTGGTCATTGATTGTACGGGCGCGTACGTCGAGGGCGCCCCTGAAAATATAGGGAAACCCCAAGACGTTGTTGACCTGGTTTGGATAGTCGGAGCGGCCCGTTGCAACAATGGCGTCTGTGCGAACGGTTGCGACTTCTTCCGGGGTTATTTCAGGGTCGGGGTTGGCGCAGGCGAATATGATGGGGTTTGGGGCCATTGACTTGATCATGTCCGGGGTAACAGCGCCTTTGACCGATAGCCCCAAGAACACGTCGGCGTCGACCAGGGCTTGTGTCAGTGTCCTGGATTTGGTTTCGACGGCATGTGCTGATTTCCATTGGTTCATGCCTTCCGTGCGACCCTTGTAGATCACGCCTTTGGTGTCGCAGAGAATGACGTTTTCGTTTTGCATGCCCATGGCTTTGATGAGTTCAAGACAGGCGATGCCGGCAGCGCCCGCGCCATTGACCACCATTTTTGTTGTCTTGATGTCGCGCCCGGTCAGGTGCAAGGCGTTTATCAGACCGGCTGCAGTGATTATTGCGGTGCCGTGCTGGTCGTCATGGAAAACAGGTATCGGCATCAATTCGCGCAGGCGCTGCTCTATGATGAAGCAATCCGGTGCTTTGATGTCTTCCAGATTTATGCCGCCGAAGGTTGGTGCCAAAAATCGGACGCAGTTTACGAATTCGTCAATGTCAGTCGTATCGACTTCGAGGTCGATGGAATCAACATCCGCAAATCGCTTGAAGAGAACGGCCTTGCCTTCCATGACGGGCTTGGATGCCAATGCTCCAAGGTCACCCAATCCAAGGATCGCCGTGCCATTAGAGATTACGGCTACGAGATTGCCCTTGGCTGTATATTCATAAACTGTGGACGGATCTTCGGCGATGGCGCGAACGGGTACTGCGACCCCGGGGGAATAGGCGAGGCTTAGATCGCGCTGGGTCGCCATGGGCTTCGTCGCCCGGATTTCGATCTTGCCAGGCTTGGGGTGCGCGTGAAAGAGAAGCGCTTCCTGATCTGTAAATGGGCGTTTTTTCGACATGGGTTCACAGCGGTCCGCAAGCCAAAACGGGGCAGGGTGCCCCGACGCCGGGCCGTTTCCTCGGCTGCCTGAATACAGTCGCCCGCCCCTCGGGCACAAGGGCGGGTTTTGAGCCGTGGTTAGCCAGGAAAATCCGGCAGTGCAGCAAGGGTTTGCACCGGCAAGCGCGAACCAAAGCGCTACGCCGATAATGGTGCAGTATTTGGCAATCAAACAGGCGCATGCGGATTATCTGCTGTTCTACCGCATGGGGGATTTCTATGAGCTGTTTTTCGACGATGCTGTACAGGCCTCGGCTGCGCTAGACATTGCGCTGACCAAACGTGGAAAGCATCTGGACGCCGACATTGCGATGTGCGGTGTACCCGTGCACTCGGCCGAGGGCTACCTTCTAACCCTCATTCGCAAGGGTTTCAAAGTTGCCATTTGCGAGCAGACAGAAGACCCGGCTCAGGCGAAGAAACGGGGATCAAAATCGGTTGTCGCGCGGGAGGTTGTCCGCGTCGTTACTCCAGGAACATTGACCGAGGATCAGTTGCTGGTTGCGCGACGGCACAACTATTTGGCGGCACTTGCCCAAGTGGGCGGCGTCTTTGGTCTGGCGTGGGTTGATATCTCGGATGGTGTATTTCACGTCATCAGTGCCGAAGGGGCTGCGCTTCAGCCATTGATTGCCCGGGTCGAGCCTGCAGAATTGCTGGTGTCGCAAGCTACTGTAAGCCTTGAACCCATTGCCGATATCGTTCGTGAGTTGGGGCCGCGAGCGACGATTGCTCCAAACATCAAATTTGATTCAGAAGCCGGTGAGCGATTGCTCAAATCGCATTTCAATGTTGCGGCGCTGGATGCATTCGGTTCGTTTTCGCGTGCCGAGATTGCAGCGGCTGGGGCCGTGCTCGCCTATCTGGAGCTGACACAAAAGGGTCAGCTGCCCGCCTTACGTCCGCCGAGCCAACACGCACAAACAAATGTCATGGCCATAGACGGTGCGACAAGGCGTAATTTGGAACTTGTTGAGACGCTCTCGGGCGACAGTCAGGGCAGTCTTCTCACGACGATTGACCGGACCTTGACGTCTGCAGGCGGTCGAGAGCTTGCAGATTGGATTCAGGCGCCGCTTTGCAATGTTTTGGCAATCGACGCGCGGTTGGACGGCGTTGAACACTTCAGCCGCATGCCCGATGCGCGCGAAACCACTCGAGGTGTACTGCGGCGCATGCCAGACATTGCGCGGGCTCTGGCGCGCTTGTCGGCTGGGCGTGGCGGGCCGCGCGATTTAGGTGCGATCCGTGAGGGGTTGGCACACGCGTTTAGCCTGGAAGATGCTGTAAAGCGGGGTGGAGATGAGCTCCGTCCGGTACCCCGCCCGGTAGATGATGATCTGCGCCGGCTTTCCGATGCGCAGCACCTTTTGGCGCCGTTGGCGCAGCAGCTGGTGTCGACATTGGGACCGGACCTGCCGCTTTTGGCCCGAGATGGCGGGTATATCGCGAGCGGGGCTCATCAGCGGTTAGACGAAGCCAAGCGCCTTCGTGACGACGCGCGCAGAGTGGTTGTTGATCTTGAATCTCGGCTAAAGCTTGCTACAGGAATTTCAACATTGAAGGTGCGGCACAACAACGTGCTTGGCTATCACATTGAGATTACCACGGCGAGCGCCGAGAAGCTGAAGTCCAGTCCAACAAGCCAGAGCTTTATTCATCGTCAAACCACCGCTCAGGCACAGCGGCACACAAATGCGGAGTTGTCGGATTTGGCTTCACGGATCGCCGATGCTGCCGGGGAGGCACTTGCCATTGAGGTTTCGTTATTTGATCTCATGGTCGATAGCGTTCGTGCTCATTCGGCGGACCTCAGTATCGTTGCAGCGGTCGCTGCCAAGATCGATGTGTTGTCGGCGCTTGCGGAACTTGCCGTCGAAGAGAATTTCGTGCGGCCAATGCTCACGACAGAATTGGAGTTTTCGATTTTGAGAGGCAGGCATCCGGTCGTGGAGGCGGCTCTCAAACGCCAAGCGCACGGGTTCGTGGCCAATGACTGTGACTTATCGTCTGGAGGTGTGGGCCGCCTGTGGTTGGTGACTGGACCCAACATGGCGGGAAAGTCCACTTACCTTCGGCAGAACGCGCTCATTGCAATTATGGCGCAAGCAGGGTCGTTCGTGCCGGCCCAGTCGGCGAGAATCGGCGTGGTTGACAGGCTGTTCAGCCGCGTCGGCGCCGCCGACGATCTGGCGCGGGGCCGTTCGACATTCATGGTGGAAATGGTCGAGACGGCCGCTATTTTGAATCAGGCGACAGACCGGTCATTGGTTATTCTTGATGAAATTGGGCGGGGGACCGCAACCTTTGACGGGTTGTCGATTGCTTGGGCGACGGTTGAACGTCTGGTTCAAGTCAACCGGTCTCGCGCATTGTTTGCCACACATTATCATGAACTCACAGGTTTGGCTGGGCGGCTCGAGAGCGTTGCGAATGTCACTGTCAGGGTGAAAGAGTGGCAGGGAGGGATCATATTTCTGCATGAAGTCTCCGCCGGTGCTGCCGATCGGTCCTATGGTATCCAGGTGGCAAAGTTAGCCGGCCTGCCGGCAGACGTCCTAAAACGCGCGCAAGCGGTATTACATGCGCTCGAACAGGGCGACAGTGGGCGCCGGGCAAAGACACTGGTTGACGATTTGCCGTTGTTTGCTGCGGCTTGTGCACCGCCAACCCAGCCCCAAGTCACGCGGATGGAAGCCAGGCTCAGCGCGCTGAATGTAGATGAACTGTCCCCCCGGGAGGCGCTACAGTTGGTTTATGAGTTGATGGCGCTTGCAAATGACAAAGGCAAAGATGTTTCCGGCTGAACGCTATGTTCGAAGCAAGGCGCCGCAAAGTTGATGAGCGCCGGGCATGACTGAAAGCACAGGCGAGAGCATTCCCGGAACCGGGTTGCGGCGCGCGCTCACCGCGCTCGCGCAAGAGCAAGGTTCTGATGTAGCGAAATTGCGCGCGGCCACATTGCCGCTTTTCAAGCAGGCGTTGACCGATGCCCGAGCAAAAATGCGGGCCACTCTTGAAGCGGGGGGCTCTGGGCTTGAAAGCGCACAAGGCCTGGCTGCGGCGATCGACCTTCTCATTCACGTGCTTTACGATTTTACGACCAAGCATGTCTTCTATGCACAAAACCCCACAGAGTCCGAGCAGCTTTCGGTTGTTGCCGTCGGCGGGTATGGGCGCGGGGCATTGGCGCCGGGCTCGGACATCGATCTTTTGTTTTTGCTGCCTTACAAGCAAACCGCATGGGGAGAGAGCGCGGTTGAGTACATGCTTTATGTCTTGTGGGATCTTGGACTGAAAGTTGGACATGCCACACGCTCTATCGAAGAGTGCCTGCGCCTTGCAAAGGCGGATCACACCATTCGTACTTCCGTGCTTGAAGCTCGCTTTATCTGCGGGCATCAGACGTTGTTCGACACGTTGAAGGCACGGTTTGCAAAAGAGGTCGTCGCTGGTTCGGGCAATGATTTTGTTGAAGCAAAACTCAATGAACGCAAGCGGCGTCACACGTCCACAGGCGAAAGCCGCTATTTGGTTGAGCCCAACGTAAAGGACGGCAAGGGGGGGCTGCGTGACCTCCATACGCTCTATTGGATCGCGAAGTATCTGTATCGTGTTGAAACTGTGGCCGAACTTGTGCAAGTGGGGTTCTTGACGGACGACGAGCACAAGGCGTTTGCCGATGCAGAAGAGTTTCTATGGCTCGTGAGATGTCATTTGCACCTCGTGGCCGGCCGCGCGGAAGAGCGGCTGACTTTCGATTGTCAAATCGATATCGCCAAACGTTTGCGATTTGAAGATCAGGGCGGGGAGCGCGGTGTTGAGCGTTTCATGCAACGCTATTTCCTGAACGCCAAAACGGTTGGAGATCTGACGCGCATATTTTGTGCGGCGCTGGAGAGCCAAAATAAAAAGTCATGGCCCTCATTCGGACGCATGATCCCGGGTATTGGGCGGTGGCGTGCCGGCGCTGACGGGTTTTTTGTCGAGCAGAACCGGGTCAATATCGACGGCGCCGAGGTGTTTCGCGACCATCCCGTCAATTTGCTGAGACTGTTTCACATTGCCAATCAGAAGGGTGTCGACATTCACCCTGATGCCTTGCGGTTTGTGACGCGCGGCTTGTCGCTTATCGATGACAAGCTTATGAATGATCCAGAGGCGAACAAATTGTTTCTTGATCTTTTGAGTTCGCGAAAAGATCCTGAGCGCGCCTTGCGGCAGATGAATGAAGCGGGCGTGTTCGGTGCGTTCGTG
Organism: Rhodobiaceae bacterium; assembly: GCA_031413455.1. Classification (GTDB taxonomy): domain Bacteria; phylum Pseudomonadota; class Alphaproteobacteria; order Micropepsales; family Micropepsaceae; genus SZUA-430. Next base: position 1,843 of record JANOFD010000510.1, on the reverse strand, counting down.
CCCGACTTCGGGCGCATTGTGGCCAAGATGCAATTCAACATGTATCATCACTATACTGTCGATGAGCATTTGATCCGTGCCATCGGACACTTGGCCAAGATCGAGCGCGGCGAGTACAAAGAGGAACATCCGCTCGCGAATGAAATCATCCACAAGGTACTATCGCGCGAAGTTCTATATGTGGCCATGCTGTTGCATGATATTGCCAAGGGCCGTGAAGGGGATCATTCCGAAGTTGGAGAGGATGTCGCGCAAACGCTTTGTCCGCGTTTGGGGTTGACCCCGGCCGAGACTGAGACAGTTGCCTGGTTGGTGCGCAATCATTTGGTGATGAGCGATGTGGCGCAGAAACGAGATCTCTCTGATCCAAAAACCATCAGAGACTTTATTGCTGTTGTTCAGTCTCCAGAGCGACTTCGCCTTTTGTTGTGCCTCACCGTCGCCGATATTCGGGCCGTTGGTCCCGGGGTGTGGAACGGCTGGAAGGGGCAATTGCTACGTCAGCTTTACTACGAGACTGAAGCGCAGATGCTCGGCGGCTTTAGTGCCAGTGCACGGCCGCAGTTGGTCGCGCGCGCAAAACAGGAGTTTTCGCAACGCCTCGCCAACTGGGGCGATGACGAGCGTGGGCGGGCGCTGGCGCGTCATTACGATGCGTACTGGCTGGCCCTCGATTCTGACACTCATCAAACACAGGCCGAGCAGATTCGGGCTGCAGAAGACGCGCAAGACGGCCTGAGCATGGTTGTGAAGACAGATGCGTTTCGTTCAGTGACGGAACTGTCAATATACACGGAAGATCACCCTGGACTATTTTCGCAGCTCACGGGTGCTGTCGCAATGTGCGGCGCCAACATCGTCGATGCAAAAATCTTCACAACCACGGACGGCATGGCGCTTGATTTGTTTTCGATTCAAGACAGTCAGGGGCAGCCGGTCACAGATGTCCGGCACATCGAGCGCTTGCGGCAAACGGCAAAGCGGGTTCTCAACGGAGAAATCGTGCCGCGCAGCGTGATCGACGCGCGGCAGGTGCGGCGGCGAGAGGAGGCCTTTCGTGTTGAGCCACAAGTGCTGATCGACAACAGCGCGTCTGATTCGTACACGGTGATTGAAGTCAATGGGCGGGACCGGCCCGGACTTCTGCATGATCTGACACGGGCCTTGTTCGTGGCGAGGCTGTCAATCCATTCGGCGCAGATTACGACTTATGGCGAGCGGGCAGTTGACGTATTTTACGTGAAGGATGTTTACGGGCTGAAAGTCACGCACCCGCAGCGCATCGAGGACGTCAAAATGCGTGTGCTCGAAGCCTTGGGAGATGGTGGGGTTCGGGTGCAAAGACGGGGGCGCGAGCCCGCGAAAGGTTAAGGTCAGGGCTGTTGCTCTTGCTGCACAAGGCCATAGTGGAGCATAAGGCGCCAGAGTTCAGCATATTTGGAATTGGAACATCCGCAATGAGTGGCGCGCACGAGAATCTGGTTTTTTCAGGTATGCAGCCGACCGGTAATTTGCATCTTGGCAATTATCTGGGTGCGATCCGCAATTGGCTCAAACTGCAAGAACAATACCGCTGCGTTTATTGCATCGTGGACATGCATGCCATGACCATGGACTATGATCCCAAACAGCTGGCGCAAGCGACGCGTGAGGTGGCTGCAGCCTATATCGCAAGTGGCGTCGATCCAAAGCGGTCCATCGTTTTTGCGCAGAGCCAAAACAGCAACCATGCCGAACTTGCGTGGATTCTCAACTGCGTGGCGCGTGCCGGGTGGTTGAACCGAGAGAGAAAGAGGAGAACTGCATGAACTGGTTGAACTCGACGGAATGGTCGGAAGGTTTG
>JANOFD010000509.1:0-3465 GCA_031413455.1 Rhodobiaceae bacterium | reverse complement strand
GACGCTCCGAAGTTACCACCCCCGTCTCGCGAAACCCCTAAGCACCTCGTCGACAAGATCCGCCAATCGAAGGCTTCGGTGGAGGGTGAGCGCAAGCAGGTGACGGTTCTCTTCGCCGACGTGAAGGGCTCGATGGAGTTGGCCGAGAGCCTCGACCCCGAGGCCTTCTCGAAGATCATGTCGCGCTTCTTTGCCATCCTCACCGAGGGCGTCGAGCGGTTTGAGGGGTTTGTCGACAAGTTCACCGGCGACGGGATCATGGCCCTCTTCGGAGCGCCGATTGCCCATGAAGACCATGCCCAACGCGCCTGCTACGCGGCACTGCACCTGAAAGACGAGATTGCCCGCTACGCGACGGAACTCAAACGTGAACACGGACTGAGCTTCTCCACCCGCATGGGCCTGAACTCCGGCGAAGTCGTCGTGGGCTCGATCAGCGAAGACCTGCGCATGGACTACACCGCCCAGGGTCACACCGTGGGTCTGGCGCAGCGCATGGAGAACCTGGCCGAACCCAACACCTGCTTCGTCAGCGCTGCGACTGCCGCACTCGCCCGCGGCTACTTCGATCTCGAAGACCTCGGTGAATTTCGTGTCAAGGGTGTGGCGAACCCGATGCATATCCATCGCCTGAACGGCATGGGCAACTCGCGCAACCGCTTCGACGTCTCACGATCCCGAGGCCTCAGCCGTTTCGTCGGCAGAGCATCCGACCTGCGTACGCTCGAAGACGCGCTTGAGCAAACCGCCGCCGGCAACGGACAAGTCATCGGCGTCGTCGCCGAAGCGGGGACAGGCAAGAGCCGCCTGTGCTTCGAGTTCCTCGAACGCTGCCGTGCCAAGGGCATGCGCGTGTTTGAGGGGCGGGCGGTGGCGCACGGCCGCAATATTCCATTCCTGCCGATCCTTGACGTGTTTCGCTCATACTTCGGCATTACAAGCGACGATGATGAGCTTGCCTCCCGCGCAAAAATTGCAAAGCACATGGCAATGCTGGGGCAGAACTTCGCCGAAGCGTTCGCACTGGTTTGCGAGTTCCTGGGTGTTGGCGATCCGCAAAATCCGGCGCCGCGGCTTGACCCGGAAATTCGCCAGCGCCAGCTCATCGGTGTCATCCGCCAAATCATCCGCAGTGCGAGCGCGCAACAACCAACCGTGACAATGGTTGAGGATTTGCATTGGCTCGATGCCGCAAGCGCCGAGTTTCTGGACCACATGGTCGATGCGCGGGAAGGGACGCACAGTCTGCTGCTGCTGAACTTCCGGCCCGAGTATCGCGCCGAGTGGATGCAAAAATCGTGGTATCGCCAGATCCCGCTGACGCCGCTCGACGAACGCTCATCGGGCGAGCTTCTCGCAAGCTTGTTGGGCAGTGATCCCAGCATCGGTGCGTTGACCCGGCCAATCCACGCGCGAACAAGCGGCAATCCGTTCTTTATTGAAGAGGTGGCGCAAAATCTCCTGGAGACGGGACACCTCCAGGGCGAGCGCGGACACGTCAGGCTCATGACGCCGATCGATCGTCTTGACGTGCCATCGAACGTTAAGTCCGTGCTGGCCGCCCGCATTGACCGACTTGCGGACCGCGACAAGCGGTTGCTGCAAACGGCCTCCGTCATCGGAAAGGATTTTCAGGAACCGCTTCTGGCGGCGGTGGCAGCGCTTTCGCGCGACGAATTGAAATCCGGACTTGCGGCCCTGCGTCGTGCCGAATTCATCCACGAGCAGGCGCTTTACCCAGTCGTTGAATACGCCTTCAAGCACCCGCTGACCCAGGAAGTGGCAGTTGGTTCGATTTTGCAGGAGCGTCGCCGCCACGTCCACGCGGCGGTGGCACGCGCCATAGAGCTCGGGACGGCCGACCGGCCAGACGAGAGCGCAGCGCTGTTGGCGCATCACTGGGAGCAGGCTGGCGAGCCATTGGTTTCCGCACATTGGCACAGTCGCGCGGCTGAATGGGCGGGGATTACCAACGCCACTGAGGCGCTTCGCCATTGGCAGAGCGCGCGTCGCCTGCTGCATGACGCCCCACAGACAGCTGAAACGATAAAGCTTGGCGTCACCGCCTGCATGGGAGCACTCGGCCTAAGCTGGCGCCTGGGAACCCCAAAGGAAGAGATCTCTGAAGCATTTGAAGAGGGGCTTACACTCGCGGACGCCTCAGAAGACCTCACGGCGCAGGCCGCCCTGAATGGCATCTATGGCTGTTTCCTGGGGCTCGTTGAAGGCCTGTCAGACGAATATCACCGCTACGCAAAGGAGGCCGTTCGGCTTGCCGAGAAAACCGACAATCAAGGTCTGCAGATCGCCCAGCGCGCCTTCTTCGGCTTCGGCTCGGTGCTCGCCGGCCGCTTGAAGGAAGGGCTGGAGTCGTGCGAGTGGGCTTTCGAGCATCTGCCGGCGGATCCGGAGCTTGGCAAGTTCTACTCCGGATACAGCCCCTATCTTGGGCTGCTGGACGTGTACGCGTGGATCCTCATCAGGAGCGGGCGCCTGACGGAAGGGAGAGCTGCGATTGCAAAAGTGGAGGCGCTGGCACGCGAGTGTGGCGAGTTCGAAATCCACACCTGGCTGGGTCTACCGAATGCCGAGATGGCCATCGCGTGCGCCGACGCCGCAACAGCCCGAGCATATGTCGACATCTCGCGGGTCTCCGGGGAGAGATCGGCGACGCCACAGTCGAGAATGGTGAGTGTGATCACGGAAGGCGTCGCCTGCCGGCTGGAAGGTCGATGGGATTTAGCGGTCGCGGCTTCTGGAGAAGCAGTGGAACTGGCGCTCGCTGGCGCCAATCGCGAGTTCGAGGGATGGGTTCGCGCCGAGCTTGCACTCGCACTGCTGGAAAAAGGCGACATCGACGGCGCCGAATATCAGGCGGCAGCGTCGGCGGATGTGGCGCGCTCGCAGGGCTCGCGGTTCGATGAAGTTCGCGGACACCTCGCGTTGATACGCGCGCTGCTGGCACGCGGCGGAGAACAGGCGCTCGCGCGGGCGGACATTTCGCTCGCCCGGGCGCAGTCGCTGACGGACGAATTCGAGATCAACGTCAATCTTGCGGAACTGCAGGAATGCCGGGCACGTCTGGCAATGCAGCGTGGAGACAAACAAGCCGCCGCGACCTCGTTTGACGCCGCATTGAAGCAATATGACGACATGGGCGCCCCACGGCAGGCTGCGCGACTGCGAAAAGAACTGGGCGTCTGATCCGATGAAATGCACCTCCTGCAGCACTGACAATCGCGAGGGGCGGAAATTCTGTTCCGCATGCGGCGCGCGTTTGGCAATCAAGTGCGCGTCGTGCGGCGCGGCGAACGAAATCGGCGAGTTCTTTTGCGGCGAGTGCGGTGCGAAGGTTGGCGCACCGCCACCCGCGCCATCTGCACCCCCGTCTCGCGAAACCCCTAAGCACCTTGCCGACAAGATCCGCCAGTCGAAGGCGGCGGTCGAGGGGGAGCGCAAGCAGGT
>JANOFD010000508.1:0-4997 GCA_031413455.1 Rhodobiaceae bacterium | reverse complement strand
GCTGCCGCGCCCGAGGAGCGTGATCGAACTGTCCTCGTGCAACAGGCAGAAGTCACCCGGTATCGACCAGCGTTTGCCCTCGATCACCGGAAACGTCGTGGCCGTTTTCGCGGCGTCTTTCCAATAGCCAACCGGAATATTTCCGCCGCGGGCGATGAAGCCGGGTTCGGGTGAACCAGGTGTCACGGGAAGGTGATCGGGTGTGAACACAGCGACGTCCGCACCCAGCGTGAATTTCGCCGTTGCCACTTCACCGTCCTTTGTTGTCGCCGACATCGCAAAGCCCACGGCCTCCGACGAGCCGAACGAATCCATCAGCGTTACTTGCGGCATGTGGCGCAGCAGGCCGTGCTTGACCTCCTGGCTCCACATCACACCCGACGAGATGATCGAGACCATCGACGACAGATCCCAGCGTTCGGAGTGTTCATCCAGCGCCCGCAGCATCGGCTTGGCGAAGGCGTCGCCGACGATGGCAATTTGTTGCGCCTTCTCGCGCGCCACCACATCCCAAAGCTCAACCGGCTCGAAACTTGGCGCGTCGAGCGTGATCACGCAACCGCCCATGCACAACACGCCAAACGAGGTGAGCAACCCCGTGCCATGCATCTGGGGACAGGCTGGAATAAACCTGCTGCCCAGTCCGGTGTCTTTCACCAGGGCGGCGTGTTCGGCGATGTTGGTTGGCACCACGGGCATGAGCGCCGGGTTCAGTTGCGTCTGCCGCAAGTCACCGTGGCGCCACATCACGCCTTTGGGCATGCCGGTTGTGCCGCCAGTATAGAGAAACAGCAGATCATCGGATGAGCGCTTGATGTCGAGGCCGGCACCAGTGTGTCCCCGAATAAAGGTCTCATACTCTTGCGCGAAAGCGGGCAGGGGGGTGTGATCGATTTCGACCTGAAGCCAGGTCTTGATCCCAGGCAAGCGATCGCGGATGGCGGCCACCACCGGCGCGAACTCACTGCCGTAGACCACGATCCGCGCATCGGAATTGTCGAAAATGTAGAGAAGTTCCTCCGCCTTGTAGCGATAGTTCACGTTGACATGCACGAAGCGGCCTTTGAACGAGGCAATCGTCGCCTCCATATATTCGGGCCGGTTGCGGATGAGGATGGCGAGCTTGTCGTCCGGCTTGTGGCCCTCGGCGATCAACCCATCTGCCTATTCATTGGTGCGCGAATGGAACGTGGGCCAAGTAGTCACCCGCCCACCGTGAACAAGTGCCGGCGCCGTCGCTGGCATCACCGAAGCCACAGCATCAATGATATCGCCAAAGTTCCAGACGTTCATGCGAGGTTCCTCAACTCTATTCGTTGCTGCAGTCTAACGGACCAAGCGACGTCCGTGAGAGTCTCTTCACGACCCGTAACACCGTCACATTGGCCAAGAACTGCGGAAATCTCCGTAACATCGGCCGTCATCTGTGTACACACAACATGCTTGCGGCAACCTCCAGGCCTGATCATTCGACGTCCTTTTCAAATTTCAAGTCGCGGCGAAAGGCGGGCTAGAATAACCCTGAATCCGAATAAAGAACATATAAAGAACTATATTGGCGAGCGCAAGCGCTAATGCGACTGTGCAAAATGCCGCTGCCTGCGCCACTTCCTCCCATCGCCTGCAGCGCCTAGCGGCGCGCAGGGGATGGGGGGCGTTTTCCTGAATTCCCGAGGCGCTTGAATTTTGCGCTACGTTTACCCGCGCCTACATACTAGAGTGTTGTCAACGACATAACAGCTTTGCCCCAGATGCAGCGTAAACTGACAGTAATCTTTTCCGCCGATGTCGTTGGTTATAGCGGCCTGATGGAACGCGACGAGGCGGGGACGTTGGCGCGGTTGAAGGAGAACCGCGTGGCGGTGTTTGATCCGCAGGTCGCCAAGCATGGCGGGCGCCAGTTCAAGCTCATGGGCGATGGGGCGCTGGTGGAACTTGGCAGCGTGGTTGCCGCCGTCAATTGCGCGCTTGCGATCCAGGAGGGGACGGAGAAGGTTGAGGGGCTGCGCTATCGCATTGGGATCAACCTCGGCGAGGTGATCATCGAGGGCGATGACATCTATGGTGAGGGCGTGAACGTCGCTGCGCGGATCCAGGCGCTGGCGCCGGTGGGTGGCGTGGCGCTGTCGCGGGTTGTGAAAGACCAGGCTGACGGCAAGATGCCGTGCGCGTTCGAGGATATGGGCGAACACAGCGTCAAAAACATCGAACGCCCGGTGCGTTCCTCAAGCGTCGCCATTTGCGTCGGCCGGTCCGATAGGCCGGTGCCGCGCTTGTCGAAACGGATGAGCCTGCAAAAGCGGCTAAATCGTTCAAAGAACAGCGCGCGTCGCGGGTTCTCCCAGTCCATATCCAAGTGCGACATGGTACCTGGCGCCCAGATGACATCCACGGGACCGTCACCGGTGACTTGATAGGCGATGCGGACGTCACCGCTGCGGGCGTATTTTGTTTTCGGGAGCATCTGATGTGACCGTCAGCCCACTGTGACGCCGTCACCCACCGCGACCCGGCCCTCGTTGACCACGGTTGCATAGATGGACAGGTTCTGTGCGGTTTCGCGCACAAGGGCGCGCATGATGGCGGAGTCGCGCGGCAGCGACACATCATGTCCCTCCTGCGCGCGCGTGGTCATGATGCAACGCGGGCAGCGCATGATGGCCGCGATGCGCGCATCCCCAAGACTGACTTCGCGCCCGACCCAGTCGAACTCGACAGGCGCCGCCAGCGCGCTGTCGTCAGCGATCAGGAAATTGGGACGGAAGCGCCGCACGTCGATGACGGAGTCTGGCAACAGGCTTTTCATATAACGTAGCGATGCCTCGGTCAGCACGTTCACCGGAAAGGCGTCGAAATAGGTGCCGCGCGGCGAGGCGTAGACCGATATCTCACCCAACACTTCGGGAGGAAACGCACTCAGATCCGCAATCGGTTCATGGGGTTCCAGACCGAAGATCCCCCGGAGGTACGCCTCGATGTCGGCGACCGGCGCGCTGCGATAATGCGCTTCATTTTCGCGGGGTTGCAGTGGCCACAGTGTCACCGCGCGCCCGGCGACATCCGAAAGGGCCGCGTGCACTTTCGTATCGTCGGTGTTGATCCGGCGTCCATCGGGCAGGGTGATCTCGGCTTGCGGGACTGGTGAAGCGGGGGTGTCTGTGAGATAGCGCGCGGAGCAGTTCAGCAGTCCGGCAATATGTTTGGCGCCGCGAATGGTCTGCTCGGCCTCGTCACGCAGTGCCCAGCCGCGATCATAAGGGATGCCGCCTTTTGCGAGCTCGGTCATTTTCAGCTGCTCACCGCCCATCGATTTGACCGGATATCGCCAGATTTCCTTCACATGCGCCATGGCTCGAACCTCAGTATGCAAAAAGCGATATGTATAGAATTTGCTATGACACGCAAGCCAACAGGGATCCGTCTGGCGCTCAATGAGGGGGGCAGGGATCCCCGGTCTTTGTAGCCGCAATCACAGTCTCTCACGTTGACCGATTGCCCCGAGTTGTTTTCATCTGCCGTTCATGGGCCACGCGTCAATTTCCGCGCACCCAAAACGGGGATCAAATTGAGGAGACAATTTATGAGCAAGACCTTACTGGCCACGGCCGCAGCACTTCTGATTTCAACCTTTGCGGGCGTTTCGCCGGCCTTGGCGTGGGATAAAATTGGCGAGCGTATCGTCACTGACCGCCTGGACGTTGACGTCATTCACTTGCCGGGCAATCGGAAATTCAGCCGCGTGAAAGTGTGCGTGAAGCACAACCCGGTTCATTTCTATGATTTCGACATTTTCTTCCGCAATGGCGGCCATCAGGACGTCAATGTCCGTTCGCGTATCAATGCGGGCGAGTGTACGCGCAACATCGATTTGAACGGCGGGCAACGCAACATCGACCGCATCAAGTTCAAGTACGAAGAAACCAGCTGGTTCATTGGCCGGGCTGAGGTTGAAGTCTGGGGCGAGTAATCGCCTCTCACACGAACTGCAGTCCGCAGCCGCACATTATTTGATGTGCGGCTGTTTTGTTTGGCAAACGGCTGGAACCTGTGGCTTTATACGCCGAGTCAGTGTTTGTCCGCGTTGGGGGATTGTATGCCGGGATTGGAATTTTTTGCGTCAGAGCATGTCGCCAGCTACCTGACGTTGACTTTTCTGGAGATCGTCCTGGCCGGCGACAATCTGGTGTTGATCGCTATTTTGGCCGGCAGGTTGCCTGAACACCAACGTGCATTGGCCCGGCGCCTGGGACTTTTCGCGGCGGTTGGTACCCGGTTGGTTCTTCTGTTCTCGTTGTTCTGGTTGTCTCATCTGGAAACGCCGTTGGCGTTCGAAGTGGGAGGGATGCCGCTTGCCGTCACACCGCGGCAACTGGTTTTTGGTTTTGGCGGTTTATTTCTCGTCTGGAAGGCGATTATTGAAATAGCAGGCATGCTTGGCTCGGGTGGGCGCCATGCAAGTTCCGGAATGAAGGTCATTCATGCCGGTTTCATGATCACGATCCTGCAGATCGCACTATTCGATGTGATTTTTTCTCTCGACAGCGTGATAGCCGCTATCGGCATCGCGCAACATATTGAGGTCATGGTTGCAGCCATTCTGACTGCGACTGCGGTCATGTTTTTCCTCGTCAATCCGATCTCGAATTTTATCGAGCGCTTCCCGCTGGTCAAGCTGATCGCGTTGAACTTTCTCGTTCTGATCGGTGCTTTGCTGATGGCCGATGCGGCGGGAGTCTATGTCCCGCACCTCTATTTCTATGCGGCGCTTGCATTGAGCGTGATGGTGCAGATCGTCTACCTCTGGGTCCGCGATATGCGGCCCGGAATGCGCCTGGCTCTGATGCTTCTCACACTGGCAGCAGCAGGCATCATCGGCGCGTCACAGACGATGGATTTGTCACCCTTCATCGGCCAGCAAGCCGCGACAACCTTGCACGACCTTGTCGCGGACGCCATGCTGTGGCTGCAAAAAACGATCGACTGGCTGCAGACGAATT
>JANOFD010000507.1:0-6863 GCA_031413455.1 Rhodobiaceae bacterium | reverse complement strand
ACAATGGCGGCCTCGACAACTTCATCGTCAAGTTGGGCGATGACACGATGTCCATTCGCGCCCGGCGCTTCAAGCGCGAAATCGTGCGCGCCACCGCCGCGAAAGCCGCCCAAGCGTAAAGTCAGGGAATTCTGTCCAAATGCAAGGCCGGGCAAATCATCTGACCGGTGAGCCCGAAATTGTGGTTTCACCGGCGCGCTCGTCCGCGCCGTTCTTCACGCGGATCGCGCAGAATATTTCCATTCTAACCGTGCCTAGCATTGCCACAGCCGTCACGCTCATTATTGCCTGGCAATGGCGTGAGCAACCCTTCCCGCTCTTTGACGGTGTGTTGAGTCCTGCCAACAGCCCAGGCCTTCACCCGTCCAATTGGCTGAGCTGGGGGCATGCAGCAGTTCCGGTGGTGTTTCTCATTACCAATCTCGTCAACCGCCGCTTCGGCGAGGACTATGCACTTGCACACGTCCTCGTGTCCTCTGCGTTTGCCGTGGGTGTTACACTTGCGGTGATGGCCGGATTTGTGACTTTGACACCGTCATACGTCGATGCGCCTCCTTTGCGGGTGGCATCGTCCTTCTTTGCGGCCTTGGTATTGGGCCAGTTGGCCGGCGTCTATGTGTTTGACCGCACCAGGGGAGTTGCGTGGTGGAATGCGCCCGCTTATGGCGCATTGGCAAGTTCATTTGTCGCCATGCCGCTGTTCTATTGCGTGGCGTACGTCGGTACGGGCTGGGAATGGATCAATCACCTGTCCATAGACCTTGGACTGAAAGCGCTGGCATCGTTTGCGCTGCTTATACCCTACTTCCTGTTGCGCCGCATTGTGCCGCCACGGCCGGGACTCGGGGGATACTAACCGTCTGCCGTTTCGATCAGGCCAGTCGGCCGATGGCCGAAGCCAGCGTCACATAGACCTTGCCCGTTTGCGACGTCAGATAGGTTTCAACCAGGACATTCTCGCGGTCACTGCGCGACGTTTGCTCGAGCAAGGCCTCAAACACCTGCACATAACGATCCACCGTGTCCCTGAACTCACGGTCATCGCGGTATTTTTGTGAGATCAGACGCGCATGTTCCGCTCCAAGCACACTCGCCAACCGGCGCGCGAATACATTGCGTTCGCCATTGCGATAGCGGCGCACAAGGTCAGCCGGGGGATCGTCTTCAAGGAACCGGCTGAGGTCAATCGCCAAGGCTTGCAATGACTCGATCATATGGCGAGCCGAAGTCTGGCGCAGTTGAGGTCCAGCGGTGTTCTCGCCAGTCTGGGAGTGAGCGTGCACGGGAAGCTGTTGCTGTATCGGTTGCCGCTGAGGCGGCTGCAACAGATGAGGGTGCGGTGGCTCTGCCTGTCCAGGCCTGTCGCGGCCTTGATCGGCCCTGACGTCACCACGTCGCGGCGGTTGCGGAAGCGGTTGCGGAATACGACGATCACCGTCACGCGCTTCTGCCGCTGCAAGCAATGCTTTCATATCCCAGCTGCTGCGATCATCAGTCGGAAAATCCTGCCCGTCGAGAGGCTGCCGGGTGGGCCGCTTTGCCAATCCAAACCATCCGCGCTGATCGCCATTGTCCGCCGGCGGCAAGTGCCGGGCATTGTGGGGCGGGGGTTGCGCCCGGTAGGTCGGAACTGGCTCCTGCGCCGGCGGTGGAATGTTGAAATCCGGCACCTGTCCAGGCTGCAATTGGGGCACCCTGAAATGTGGCACGGATGGCGCAGCGTCATCGTGCACAAGCGGCGCTCGTGGCAACTGCTGCCGCGCGAGCGGCATGTGCGCAGCACTCAATTGTGGATGCGCAGGCTGCGGAGCCTGTACGATATGCGTTGGTGGCAACGGCGCGCTGAGTTGCAAAGGCTGTTGCCGCGCCATTTCAATGGCTTGCACCCGGTCAAAGGCTGAGCTCAAGCGCTCCGTCAAATCATTCATGCCTTGCGCCTGTTGATCCAGCAACAAGCGCAAGTTCTTGGCCTGCGTAGCAGCTTCGGTCGGCAACTCGTGCAACATCTTCGACAGGCGTGTCACTGTGCTCTCTATGTGTTGAGAGGCCGTTGTCGCCGTATCCCGCAATCCCATCAGAACCGTTCCCAGCCGGCCAGCCGCATCAAATGAGCTGTCCCCGGCTGTGCGGATTGTTTGCATCGCTTGCTCAAGTCCTGATGACGTAAGTTCGCTGGACGTCCGAAGTTTCTCCGCTTCGCGGGCAAACAGCTGCGTTGTTTCAACAATACGCTGCGCCATGATAGCGGCCGTATCGTCGAGCCGTCGCGCCCCCTCCATCGTGAATGTGCCAATTTTCTTTGTCTCGTCGGTCATCGAAGTAACGAGCTTGTTCATCCCCTCCCGCTGATAGTCCAACGCGCGGGCCATGTGGTCGTTTTCTTGCTTGAGCCGGTCAATGGTATCGGCGAGCGCCGCGCGCTGGCGTTCATGCCGCGCAACGACTTGTTCTGATCGCGCAGCTGCCGCCTCCGATGCCGCATCCAGGCGCTGTGCTTGCCGTTCAATTTCCTTGCCGGTTTCAAGAGCTTTTGCCGAAACGTTGTGTGAGGCCGACTGGAGCGTTGAAATCAATCCGGCAATCGCACCGTGTTCGGCATGAAGGCTTTCACTCGCCGTCCGTGCCGCCGCTCGCGCGTCTTGCAATTTCGAAGTCAGAGTTTGCGACGCCGTCAAAACCACCGTGTCCAACGCCTGCGTAAACTGAGCGAGCTTTTCGCGCTCGGCACCCAATTTTCCCGTCGCGATCTCAACACGCTCTTGCGCAGCCAAGGCAGTTCGTTCGATAAAAGAAAGCCGCTCGTTCGTTGCTACTTCAAGCGTGGCCATGCGTGCTGTTGCAGTTTCAACGGCCGTGTTGAACACCTCAAGCTCTCGCCGGATGGCGCGTCCAAGCCTGGTCAGATTGCGGGCGGCGTGTTCTTCCGGTTCTGCCAGATGCGAGGCGACGATCGCAAGCGATGTCGATTGGCGCCGCATGATCTTGGCCTCACGCGCCAAAACAGCGATCAGAATCGCTAGGACAATCGGGACAATGATTACAGCCGCAATCAAATAATACCACTCATTCGTAAGCGTCAAAAGCCGGTCGACGCCGACTAAGCCCACGGAATATGCACCGATTCCCGCGACCCAAAACGCTGCGAAGAATAATGATGCCCAGACAATGAGACCGCCAGACTCCAGAGGTACATGCACCGGCGTAACTTCAACATCAGGTGGGTCCTGCGCATCCATTGTGGGCGTGCGCTCACGCACCGGTCGGTCGCTGGCCTTGCGGGAGACCGGGATCGGCGGTTCGGTGTCGGCCTGGACCTTTGCCGGCTCAACGCGTTGCATGTACGATTCTCAACTGGAGCGAATTCCGGAATGGACCCTCATTAACCAAAAACTTACCATTTTTTTTTGAAGTACGCATCGAAGAAGATTCGCCACAGTGCAAGGGCTTGTGGATCGAAACTCCTTCGAGGCCAAAGACTTAGGGGAAAATAAGTTAACGAACGCAACGGTCTCAAATTAAATTTTCATGCTCGCCCTCCGGCTCGGGTGACAACTCGATTCGATAGGTGCACATCAGAACGAAGCATTTGATCCTCAAAGGAGTGCGCCGATGTCGATGTTGATCGCTGCTGCCGTGTTCTTTCTGGCAATTCATCTGCTCATCGCCGGAACAAAACTCAGGGATTTCATTGTCGCCGGCCTTGGCGAGCGCGGGTATTTGGCGGTGTTCTCGCTGGCCAGCCTTGCCGGTATCGTTTGGCTTGTTTTGAGCTACAACGCCGCCAACAGTGCAGGGCCGCAAATACTGTGGGATCTTGGACCCGCGGTTACGCATCTGGGAATTATTTTGGTAGCAGTTGCTTTCTTCTTCGTAATCTCGGGGCTGCTGACACCCAACCCGACAACCGTTGGCATGGAGAATATCGCGCGCGACCAGGGCGCAGTGACGGGCATTCTTCGAATCACACGTCATCCCTTTCTTTGGGGCGTGGCGGTTTGGTCAGCGTTTCACCTTGCCGCCAATGGCGACGTGGCGTCAGTTGTATTCTTCGGCACGTTTTTAGTCCTTGCCGTTTTTGGCACGGTTTCGATCGATGCGAAACGAAGGCGGAAACTGGGTGGCGACTGGAAGAATTTTGCGCAAACCACGTCGAACGTTCCCTTTCAGGCAATCGTTGCAGGGCACAACACTTTGGTGCTGCGCGAACTGCTGACCTATCGTCAACTGATAGCCCTGTTGGCATTTGCGGCTGTTTTGATAGGGCACGCATGGGCATTTGGCGCCTCACCATTTCCAGGCGGATGGGTGCCATTTTAGGGTTGTTCTAACGTTTCGTTAACGGTCTGGTTGCCACTTACGGCTAAACTCTGGCCTGGATATTTGTGCGAAGAGTTAGCAGAGCCATGAGTTCCGTCGCGGTTGATTACCAGCATCTGAAAGTCCAGGCCGCCGATGATCTCGAGGTCATGCGCGAAGTCCTGCAACTCTTTCTCGTGCACAGCGAACAATTGCTGGATGAGCTTGATCGCACGACCGATGAAAAGCAGTGGAAACAGCTCATTCACACAATCAAAGGCTCTGCGCGAGGAATTGGCGCCTTCGACGTTGCACAGGCGGCGGCTCACGCCGAGCATTTCGTGCTCGACAACAGCAAAGTCGAATCATTGAAGCAAGCGTTTGAGGCGGCCCGGACCTTCATCAACGAAAATCCAATGTGATGCTCGTCACGTCTGTGTTTGACGATTGGCATGAGACCGGGTTGAAGCGGTAAAAGCGTCTGCAGGCTTTTAGGTTGGAACTGACATATGGCGTTCAAGGTCAAATTCTGGGGTACCCGAGGAACAATCGCCTGCCCTGGTCCCAATCACTTGGCCTATGGCGGCAATACCAGTTGCGTTGAAGTTGCGATGGGTGGACGCCGTGTCATTTTCGATCTCGGCACTGGCGTACGCAATCTTGGCAAGTGGTTCGTGCGCAAGCAACAGCGTGAGGCGACCGTGTTGATGTCGCACACGCATTGGGATCACATCCAGGGGTTCCCGTTTTTTCAACCAGCCTTCAGCGATGGGCATCACTTCAGAATTATGGCAGGCCATCTCGACACGGGTTTGAGCATTCAGAACGTGCTTGCGGGGCAGATGACTCACCCCTTCTTTCCGGTGCCCATCGATATCATGAAGGCGAAGATCGAATTCGTCGACTTTAAGGCCGGCGATTCATTCCTGATTGCACCGGACATCAAAGTTCGGACGACGCCGCTCAATCATCCCGATGGGGCCACGGGTTACCGGCTCGAGTACCAGGGCCGGTCCGTGTGTTATATCACCGATACCGAACATACGCCGGGCAAACCTGATGAACGGATTTTGGCTTTGGTCGAGGGTGCGGATCTGATGATCTATGATTCCACCTATACCGATCACGAGTTTCCGTCAAAACGCGGTTGGGGTCACTCGACGTGGCAAGAGGGGATGCGTTTGGCGCGAGCGGCCAATGTAAAACGCCTGGCGATTTTCCATCACGATCCCGATCACGAAGACCATTTTATGGAAGAGATCGAAGCCACCGCCATGTCCGCATGGACAGGATGTTTCGTCGCCCGCGATAATATGCGGATCAATTTGATTTGAGTTTATAGCCGCGGCGAAGCGCGTTCGATCAGACCGCGGCTTGTCGCCATTTTATGTGTCAGCGTTTGGTCTTCGTGCGTCTGACGCCACGAAAGTAACAATTGCGCGTAGTGAAGCGTCGTGGCCGCGAACGCCGGTTCTGCCGCAAGATCGATGAACTCACCCGGTCCTCCGTTGAGATCGAACAGCAACGGCTTTAGCCCCGCGAAGTGCACATACTTGAAATGCTCATCACGTATGACGGCCAAATTGCACTGATGCAGCGTCAGCCCCAACGCTTTCTCGGCACCGTCAAAACTTGCATCACGAAAATCGTACTCCCAATGCGCCTGCTGCCGCCAAGACTGTGCGGCGCCCTGATGGATCCAATCCATCAATGAGCGCCCATCACATTGTGGCGGACACACGCCACCTACGAAGTCGAGCAAAGTCGGCATGATATCGACGTGCTCGGTAAACGCGGTGACGGCGGCACCTCGGGTATGATCGGCAGCACTGCGCGGATCGCGCACAATCAGCGGCACCGCATAGGATTGGTCGAAGTACCCGGTCTTTCCCAAAAGCCAATGATCGCCCAGCTGCTCGCCGTGGTCGCTGGTAAAAATGATCAGCGTCTCGTCCACAGCCCTTCGTGCTTCAGATGATCGAACAACCGGCCCAAATTCTCGTCGACTTCGCTCATCATGCCAAAATAAACCGCACGCATGCGATTGAGCTTCTTGGCATCGTCTGGCGCCAGATAAAGTGGATGGTTCAACTGAAAGGCCAACCAGGGATGCTGCATTGCCTCAAGCGCTGCGGTGGTCGCGCGCAAGGGCGGTGGCAAAGTTGCAGGGTCGTAGAGCCGGTTCCATGGCTCCGACGCAATCCACCCCGGCTCTCGACATGAATCAAAATCTATGAGGGCGATTTGCTGCTAGCGATCCGCAACAAAGCGCACGCTCCAGGCATCGCCTTCCTTGTAGAGTAGGGCGATGTGGGATGCGGGCTCCTCGGGGCTGATCGAATGCTTTTTTTCTCCATCGATCTTTACTGCAATCGACGGTTCACTGATGACACCGGCGTCTTTCTCTTCCTTCGATGCGATCACCATCTCTTGATCTCCCACGGTGACGCTGGCTTTTTCGGTCGATAGGTTGACGATGCGCAGAGTGTTTTTGCCATCCACTGGTTTGCTGTCGATGCTGTGCCATTTGCACTCGTCTTGTTCCTGAAACAAGACGACAATCTTGC
>JANOFD010000506.1:0-1347 GCA_031413455.1 Rhodobiaceae bacterium | reverse complement strand
CGTAGCAAAAGACAGGCGTCGCCGTAAGAATAGAATCGAAAGTGGCGTTCGATGGCGTAAGCATACGCCGCTTGCATGGTCTCAAGCCCGCAAAAGGCCGACACCAACATGAACAACGTCGATTTGGGCAAGTGAAAATTCGTCAGCAGCATGTCGACGGCTTTGAACGCATAACCCGGCGTAATGAAAATCCGCGTGTCGCCTTGCCAGGGTTGAACATCAGGGTTGCTGGCAGATTCGAGCGTGCGCAGACTGGTTGTGCCTACGCAGGCGATGCGCTGGCCAGACCGGCGGACGGCAGTGATCGTTTGTGCCGCGCGCTGCGAGAGTTCACCCCACTCGGCATGCATGACATGGTCCGCAGTGTCATCCGACTTTACGGGCAGAAAGGTTCCAGCGCCAACGTGAAGGGTCACGTTCGTTCTCAGTACGCCGCGCTCGTCCAGCGCCTGCAACAGTTCGGGCGTAAAATGCAGCCCGGCCGTCGGTGCCGCAACCGCACCCTCACGTGTGGCGTAGATCGTTTGATAGTCAGCTTGATCGCGTGGGTCGGCGGCACGTTTCGCGGCAATGTAGGGCGGCAAAGGCATGACGCCGTGCCGGGCAATGGCTTGATCCAGCGCCTCGCCTGATCGGTTGAAGGCCAGCAGAAGCTCGCCACCTTCGTTTTTGACTTCGACAACCGCGGTGAAGCCCTCTGCAAAATGGATCACATCTGCAATGGCAAGTTTTCGCGCCGGCTTGACGAAAGCCGCCCAGCGACTGGCACCGTCCCGCTTGTGCAAGGTGACTTCGATACGAGCGTCTGCACGATCTCCGCGCGCCCAGCGCGTGCCAAACAGCTGCGCCGGGATCACCCGCGTGTCATTGAAAACGCAAACGTCGCCTGCCTTCAGAAAAGACGGCAAGTCACGAACCTGCGCCTCTTCGAAAGTAACGCTACCTTCGTGGACGATGAGCAGCCGCGCGGCATCCCGCGGGATGGCGGGGCGTAATGCGATCAGGTCTTTAGGCAGATTGAAAGCGAAATCCGAAACGCGCACCTAATCACGATTTCGTTTTGGACTTGGAAGTACCTTGCTTAAGAGCGGCAGCCTTGTTGGGACGCGGTGCGAATTTTATGCCGTTCGCGGCAAGTTTTGCGTGCACCAGCTTGACGACATAGGGTGTCGTGAAGTGAGTTATGTCCCCGCCCAGCGAGGCGATTTCCTTCACGAGCCGCGAGGCGATCGACTGGTGCTCGGCCCCCGCCATCAGGAAAACGGTTTCGATTTCACGGTTAAGCTGCATGTTCATGCCGACCATTTGAAACTCGTACTCAAAGTCGGAAACAGCGCGCAAGCCGCG
>JANOFD010000505.1:0-26407 GCA_031413455.1 Rhodobiaceae bacterium | reverse complement strand
GCCCGCCAATCGAAGTAGGTGATGTAGGTGAGGAACAACACCATCACGTAGACGATGAGCGTCGAGGGCAACTCGTAAGTCTCAAGCGTCTGGTTGACCGCGGCGGTTACACCGGAGTTGCCCGACGCCATACGAATGTTGAATGAGTCTGGCACGCCGTCGATGACAAACAGTTCCGATGTGGCGAACTCTTTCTTGCTGATCAGCGTCACCAAATCGACTTTTGCTGTTCCGTCTTTGCCCGGGGTGACTTCAACGGTGCCTTCAGCACCTGCAATGGGCGCACCGACGAGGCCACGCAGTTCAAACTTGTCCGCAGGAGGAGGGAGGAACCCTCTGACCGTGAATGTTTGGGCCTGATCTTTCGACTGAATAGGTGCGGTATAAATCAATCCCACGGCCTGCTCGCGACTGACCGTCCAGGTGCTTGTGGCTTTTGCGGGTTCGCGCCGCGGTTTGCCATCGGACAGGAATTCCGGCGGCATGATGCGGTCGCCATTGGGTCTGCCTGCTGAAAGCACCGGCTTGAATCCCCGGGCTGCAATCCATTCTTCGGTTGCTGACACGACTTTCTTGAGCGTGGTCGCCTTACCATCGACCAAGAAAACCTGGAGCGGCAAGAGGGCGCAATCCACGTCAATCAAACCAGAGGACGATGGGATGGGGCCTACGGCTTGCACGAGGGCGTATTGATTGCGCGGCAAGGCGCGCCATTTCAGATTTCCTTCATTCCATCCTGCAGCGATTTGTTTTGCGGTGAACGGGGCGCTTTGCACTTCACGCACACCGTCGACATTGCGCATGTACCAGCTGAATTCGTTCAGATAATTCATGGCCGCGTAATTGATGCAAGATTGCGGTGGTGTTTCGACGATGATTGTAAACAGATCCAAGCCGACGGAGAACTTCTCGGAAATTGTTCGCGCGTCGACATTGTAGCGCGAGTCCGGCCGCAACTCAGGCGAACCCGCGTGCAAATCGCCGACGTGGCGGTCTGCGCTGAGATAAACGGACGCGGCAAACAGGCTTAGAAAGATAATCGTGACCGGAAAGGCGACGACAGGTTTGCCGAAGACTCCAAGCACCCGGATGACCTTCAACCGGCTGTCACGAGCATTGGTGATGCGCTGGCGGTAACCCTCATCGTAGGTGAAGTACGACGCTATAACCGGCAGCATGATCAGGTTGCTGATGAGTTTGAGACCGGTTCCGATCGATGCGGTGATCGCCAGTTCCTGAATTTGAGGAATTGGAACAACCAGCAAGGCCGCGAAGCCGACAACGGCTGTGATGAGAGATAGCGAGCCCGGAATGAGGAGGCCGCGGAAGCTCGAACGCGCGGCGGCTTCGGGAGAGCTACCGTGGGTGATTTCGGCCGTCATCATATTCAGCTGCTGGACACCATGACTGGTGCCAATGGCAAACACCAAAAACGGGACCAGAATGGCCAAAGGATCGAGACCAAAGCCCAGCAGGGTGATCATGCCGAACTGCCACACGACCGTGGTCAGAGAGCACCCTACGGTTAACCACGTCAGCTTCCAGTTGCGGCAATAAAAATAGACTGCAAGCACCGTGAGCAAGAACGCGCCGCCGAAGAATACGGGCGCGGATTCGCTGCCGCCTTTGGCAATGTCGGAGATGTTTTTTGCAAAGCCGATGATGTGGACTTCAAGGCCGTCTTTCTCGAACTTGCCACGGATTTCTTTTTCGAGCTGTTCACCGAGGGCAATGTAATCGAGCTTGGTTTGCGTGGCCGGATCGTATTCGAGGAGTTCGGTGACGACCATTGAGGCGGTGAAATCATTCGAAACCAAACGTCCGACCAAATTTCCTTTCAGAACATCGTTCTTCAGCTGCTTGATCGCCAGGCCTTCCATTTCCTCGGGCGTGATTTTGCCAGGGATCACGTCGCGTGCCGAAATGCCGTCTTCCGTGATTTCCAGAATTCGCGTGTTGGGGGTCCACAGACTGGTGACTGTGCGGCGGTCAACGCCCGGGAGATAGAATATCGCTTGCGTTACATCGTTGAGCGTATTGAGGAACGCCTTGTTCCATATGTCGCCTTTGGTATTGCGGACAACGATAATGACGCGGTTGGCACCGAACAAACGGTCCTGATATTCAAGGAACGTGTCGATGTAAGGGTGATCGGTGGGCAAGCTCTTATAGAAGCCTGCATCCATACGAAGTTTGCTTGCTTCATATCCGAGGACTATGGTGACGAGCGCGACAAGTGCCAGCACGGGCACGCGGCCACGGAAGAAAATCGTTTCAAGAAACCGGATCATAGAACTCGCTTACTCCCCACGCGTGGTCAGCGCTGACCGACATTGATTTATGAAAACACTAAATGAAGGCACAGTGCCCGGCGCATGATTGCATTCGACTGGCCCAAGTGCTCCGGGGTGCATGCCAGACGCAAATTTTTCTTGCATTCGCGCTACCTTCCCCAACTCACACCACAGTCTGCAGGCACTCCCCGTGCGCACAGCCCAAATTTATCGCAGCGGGTCAACAATTTGCGAGCGCCGCGTTCCCATTTGAACTGCTGTAACACAATCATTGCAAGGCGCGAACTGGTTGGTTGTGGCACTGGATGATTACCCGAGTGAGGTGTGGGGCTTGCGCCTCAGTTTTTTGAATTTTTCTATCCAAGGTTGTAAATAAAATAGCATGGTTTGGTTTAAGGCCGTTCTAACTACCCAACGCCTCCTTCTTTCCTGACACTAGTGTCATTATAAAGTTGACGTTGGCGTCATTATTTGCCAAGGTGCCGACTGAATTGTTTCAGAACGGAGTTTCAGAATGGCTGTGAAGCAAATTACCAAGGACAATGCATACGACGCGTTAGATCCCAATGACTTCCCGGCCATGATGGACGTGGATCGTTACAACGCGCGGTCGACGGCGTTCGACAAGATCATATCGGCGACGCACGACCACTTTTGGGATCCACTCGACAAGAAATACATCGATTTCTCCGAGCCGTTCGACCTTGAAAACGAGTCCATTCTTCCGGATGAGTTCTTTCCGATTTTTCAAACGAAACTTGGCGAGGGCATCAGCGGCAAAGACCGTATCCGGTTTGCCAATGAGTCGGCGCGCTGGATTCTGTCTTCCATACTGCATGGAGAACAAGGCGCGCTGTCGTTGTCGGCGTCTCTCTGTCACATTCTGCGCGATCCCGGAGCGCAGGAGTACGCTGCCAATCAAGCGCGTGAAGAGGCGCGTCATGTCACCGGATTTTCACGCTATGTCCAGGCCCGTTGGGGCAAGCCGCTGCCCGTTGGGCCAACGCTTGGCAATTTGCTGACCGAATTGGTGCTAGCCCCGGAGGTTTTCAAAAAAATCGTCGGCATGCAAATGCTGGTCGAGGGGTTGGCGATGGGCGCATTTGCGACGCTTTACACGAAATCGCGCGACCCATTGCTCGTTCGTCTGTGCCAGTTGGTCATGACGGATGAAGCGTTTCATCACAAGTTCGGCAAGATTTGGGCCGATCGCACGATTCCGAAGTTGAGCATCGAAGAGCAAAACATCGTCGAAGACTGGGCCGTCAGCTGCTTCCAGACTTTGTTGTTCAACCTGATCAACCCGGAGCAGATGAAATCGGTGTATGCGCTGATCGGTATCGATTGGCAGGAAGCGCAGGCGTCATTGATGGAAGCCATCACTGACGAAGAACGGCGCAAGCGGATGAACCAGGGCACCGACATCTTCCGTGTGCTTATCAAAACGCTGCTCAAAGCCGGCATCATCACAGACCGTACGCGCTCATTCTATGCCATGTACGTCAACATGGACGAGTTGAAGGCTGAGGGTGACCGCATGATAGGCGACGACATTGCGGAAGAAGGCATCCGGTATCTGCAGACGGTGAATTTTGGCGGTCCGGCAAAGGGTTCGTCGCTGCTCGCGGCTGAATAGGATCTGGAATTTTGACAGGACGCGGCGGGGTGGCTTATTGGCTACCCCGTTTTCGTTAGGCGGGCAGGCTGGTGAGCACCATGAGCGAAAATTCGCGTGCCTTCGGACTGACAAGCGAAGTGGCGCGGGGTGTCAGCCGCATGCTGATGGATGCCGGGTTGTCGCCTTTGCTGGAGTTTACGTTGCCCAATGGTCGGCGTCTGGACGTCGCCGCGATCTCTGACAGCGGCGAAATCGTTGCCGTTGAAATCAAAGTGAGCCTGGAGGATTTTCGTGGCGACGGGAAATGGGGTGAGTATCTGGAGTATTGCGACAGGTATTTTTTTGCGGTTCCCGATGGCTTTCCGCGTTTGGTTTTACCGGAAGGGCACGGCCTGATTGTTGCCGATAAATTCGGTGCAGCTATCATTCGCGAAGCCTCGGCGGTGCCTTTGGCGCCCGCGCGCCGCAAGGCCATGCTCATACGCTTCGCGCGAACAGCTGCCGAGCGTTACGCGCGGCTGATCGACCCCAACCGGGTGTGAGGCTTTTGCTATTTTGGAGAGCGTTTGGCCAAGATGCGTTGAAGCGTGCGGCGATGCATGTTCAGGCGCCGGGCCGTTTCAGACACGTTTTGCCCGCACAGCTCATATACGCGTTGTATGTGTTCCCAGCGGACGCGGTCTGCAGACATTGGATTGTCGGGCGGCGCGGGCTTAGATCGCGGATGGGCCAGCAATGCGGCCGCCACGTCGTCAGCATCAGCAGGTTTCGACAAATAATCGACAGCGCCGTGCTTTACCGCGGCAACGGCGGTGGCGATATTTCCATAACCTGTGAGAATGACAACACGGGCGTCGGGCCTGGTTTGATGAATGACGTCAACGACGTCGAGGCCATTGCCTGATTGCCCCAGTCTCAGGTCAACAACGGCAAAGGCGGGGGGCGTGCGCCTCGACAAGGCAATGGCTTCGTCGGCCGTTTCAGCGGCTGTGACCAAGAACCCACGCGCTTCCATTGCGCGCGCCAGGCGCAGCCGAAATGGTCCATCGTCATCAACGATCAAAAGAGTTTTGTCGGGCAATCCTTCGGCAGACAGGGCCACGGGTGGTTACCTCAAAAGGGTCAAAAGGCGGTTTTGCTGAATATAGAGAGGATTGTCGCCGCATGCTAGCGTTCCTCACACGCGTGAGTTTGCGGGGTTTTCCAGACTCTTGCGCGGGATATTTAATCGGATGCGCGCACCAGAACCCGGTTGGTTACCAAAGGTCATTTGACTACCGATGCGTTCAAGCAGGGTTTTGGCGATGAAAAAGCCCAATCCCATCCCGGCATGTCCTTCGGCGTGGGTGGTGGTGTTCGCGTTGGCCGGACGCGGCGCATCTATTCCGGAGCGCGAGGTCACATAAGGCTCGCCCAGCCGTACCAATATTTCCTGATCAAAGCCGGAGCCATCGTCGATTATGGTTAGCACAATAGTCTCGTGGTCCCATTGAGCATCGATATCGACTTTGGTTTTTGCAAAATCGACGGCATTTTCTATCAGATTTCCAAGGCCATGCACCACTTCCGGGGTCCTGACGACGGTTAATTGTCCGGGCGTGTGGATGTTTAAATTGATGTCGATGCCAAAGCCGCGATGGGGTTCTGCAATTTCATCGATGAGGGCAGCCAGCGGCAGGCGTTTTGCAATCGTATCTTCACCGGTGTCCTGTTGGGCGAGTTGCGACAGGATTTGCCTGCATCTTTCGGCTTGGCTGCGTAACAGGCGAACGTCCTCGATCCATTTGCTGGAAGCGCCCATGTCGCGTTCGAGTTCACGCGCGACAATGGCGATCGTACCCAGGGGCGTGCCGAGTTCGTGCGCAGCGGCCGCGGCAAGGGCACCCAAGTCGGACAGGCGTTGCTCACGGGCGAGTGCGGACTGGGTGGCCGCCAGCGCTGCATGCATGCGGCGGGCTTCGTCAGCGGTACGCCATGCGTATATCAGGCAAAAGCCGATGCCGAGTGTGAGGGAAATCCAGTTGCCGGCGACATAGAGTGGAGGCAGTAAAAGCGGGTCTTGGGGATCCCAAGGCAAAGGCCAATGCAAAAATGAAATGACGGAGATGCTGCCGAAGGCCAGCATCGCAAGGGCGAGTGTTGCGCCCAGGCTGAGGTTGCTTGCAGATATGACAACGGGCGCCATGTAGAGCAAAGCAAAGGGGTTTTGTATCCCGCCGGTCAGCGCCAACATCGCTGTCAGTTGACAAATATCGAAGGCAAGATGTGTTGCAGCCTC
This sequence comes from Rhodobiaceae bacterium, assembly GCA_031413455.1. Lineage (GTDB taxonomy): Bacteria > Pseudomonadota > Alphaproteobacteria > Micropepsales > Micropepsaceae > SZUA-430. The sequence continues at coordinate 20,217 of JANOFD010000505.1, read as the reverse complement.
GCGCTCGTTGAGCATGTGAACGTTGGGGTAGGTGGCGAAAAGCGTTGCATTGAAAGCTATGGCGACAGAAATAACAGCCAGACATTGACCGATCGGCATCTGATATTTCAGACCGAAGAACACGATCACGATTGCAACGATTTGACCGATAATTCCCAGCGACCGCACGGACAACAATGTGCGAAGGCGCACGCCTGACCCGACGCTCTCGCCGATTGCCGCAAAGAAGTCCGCTGGAGGTGCCGCGGAGTCCTTATGGCCTGCGGCGATGTCCGGATTGCTGTTTGAAATGTGATCAGAGACTATTTGGAGCCTGCCTTCTTCTTCATCAAAAGCGCAGCGGTGTCACCCCAACCGCTGCGCTGAGCGATTTCAAGCGACGTTGCGCCGGACGTATCTGTTTCATCCAAATCAGCGCCACGTTCAACCAGCAATTTAACAACGGCGTTGTGATGCGCGCGTGTCGCCTTGATGAGGGCGGTTTCACGCAGGGAGCCTGGCTCATTCACGTCGGCTTTGTGATCAAGCAAATAGTGCGCAATTTCGTATTCACCATTGGCCGCAGCCAAGGTTAAAGCCGTGGTTTCGTCTTTGCTTTTTTTGTCGGGCCTTGCGTCGTTTTCGATAAGAATTTTCACAATGTCCAGACTCGAGACGGCAACGGCAAGTACAATCACCGGCGTGCCGTCGGCAGCTTGGGCATTGGCAGAGGAGCCTGCGAGCAATGCCGTGGTGGTATCGGCAAGCGATCCTTTGCGTACGGCTGTGGCGAGCGGGTCGTCGGCGAACAGGTCTGGAAACTTGGCCTGCGATGGCGCTGTGGCCAACACAAAAAGGGCCGCGAGGAAGACAATTCGCAAACGCCTTGCGGCATGTGAACGCTCTATCAACATGATTTTATTTCACCCATCCAAAGAAGGCACGCTCCGCCATGATAGCAGCCATTTCCTCCGTCTTGAACCAGTTGAATCACGACTTTTTAACACTTCTTCGATTCAGCGGGTGTTAAGGCCGATTCTCTAGAACCAGAAGCCTGATCAGAAGGAATTCCTTGAGCGCATGAGTAACGGTGGCAATGGCAAGGGGCGGGCCGGGTCACGCACTTCCACCCGGAAGGCGCGTCCGGCCAGCGTCGCCGATACGCCAGCGCGCAGTATGTGGTGGCGAATTCTCTATGGGATCACGATCTGCACGATTTGGGGCGTCATCGGCGTTGCCGGTATGCTTGCCTATTTTGCGTCAGACTTACCTTCGACCGAGGGGCTTGCCCGGCGCGAGCACACGCAATCTGTGACGCTGGTGGATGCGGGCGGGCGCGTCATTGCCCGGCGGGGCATCGATGGCGGGCTTCTGGTCACTCTCAAAGACTTGCCCGCGCATGTTGCGCAAGCGGTGATCGCCAGTGAAGACCGGCGTTTCTATTCTCATTATGGAATGGATGCGTGGGGTTTTGCGCGTGCGGCGTGGGTGAACTTGCAAGCGGGCCGCATTGTTCAAGGCGGCTCTACAATTTCACAGCAACTCGCCAAGAATCTTTTTCTGAAGCCCGAGCGGACAATTGCCCGCAAAATGCAAGAAGCGCTTCTGGCGTTCTATTTGGAGGCGTCGTTTTCGAAAGACGATATTCTGGCGCTGTATCTGAACCGTGTGTATTTCGGAGCAGGCGCTTACGGCGTGGATGCGGCGTCCCGGCGTTATTTCAACAAGCCAGCGTCGCGTCTAAGTCTGATCGAATCAGCTATTCTTGCAGGGCTGCTCAAAGCGCCCTCACGCTATTCACCAATGAACGGACATGAGATTGCACAAAGCAGGGCTGCTATCGTGCTTCAGACGATGGTGGAAACCGGATTTATCAGTGCAGCCAGACGTGACGAGGCCTTGCGCACGCAACCGAAGTTCGCCACGGGCCCGGCGGTTCAAGGCAATCAATATTTTACCGACTGGGTGATGGAGCAACTGCCTGAACTTGTGGGGCATGGAAAATCGGATCTCATTGTTGAGACAACGCTCGATGTTGGCATGCAACGCGCGGCAGAAGATGCGGTGATCAAGATCATAGACGCCAAAGGGCCGGCCCACATCCAGGGAGCCTTGTTGGCGATGAGCACTGATGGGGCAGTGCGCGCCATGGTGGGGGGACGGTCCTATGCGGCGTCTGTGTTTAACCGGGCCACACAGGCCAGGCGGCAACCGGGGTCTGCCTTTAAACCGTTCGTGTACTTGACGGCGCTGGAAGCGGGACTGTCGCCGTCATCGCGTGTGGTCGATGCGCCGGTGACCTATCGTGGATGGACGCCAGCGAATTTTTTGGAAGGCCATCAGGGGGAGATGACTTTGACCCAGGCGCTTTCCACGTCGGTGAATACGATTGCCGTTCAGTTGTGTCTGGAATTAGGCCCGGAGTCGGTTGTAGCAAGCGCGCGGCGCATGGGCATTACTTCCGATCTTGCGGCGGTGCCTTCATTGGCGCTTGGCACGTCAGAGGTGACGTTGTCTGAGCTGGTTGGCGCCTATGTACCTTTTGCGACGGGTGGAAGAGGCGCAATCGCTCATGGCATCAAACGTGTGCGGACGATCGATGGCGAAGTGCTGTACGAGCGCCGGGGATCGGGTTTGGGCAGGCTGATTGCGGCTGAACATGCGGGTGCCATGAATCGCATGCTTGTCGACGCCGTGCGCAATGGTACCGGCAAGGCTGCCATGCTCAATGGCCGGGCCATGGCCGGAAAAACCGGCACATCGCAAGAGTTTAAGGATGCGTGGTTCGTGGGGTACACGCGTCAGCTCGTCGCCGGGGTTTGGCTGGGCAACGATGAAGGTTTTCCGATGAGCAAGAACATCACGGGCGGCACATTGCCGACGCAGATATGGAAATCATTCATGGAGCGTGCGACCGCAGGCCAACCGGTGCTGGCGCTGCCGGGGACCGATGTCATCGATCAGTCCGCCACCGCTGGTGAAGCCGCCAGCGACTTTGATGAGGTCTTGGCGGACTTGTTCAAGGGCAACCCTGAAGCCGGCGGCCAAAACTAAGCTGCTTTAGATGTGATCCCATCGGGGCGTATCGCCGAATAGCGGTGCAGTTCAGTGCCGTTCAAGCGCAGCCATTCTTGAGCCGCTGCTGCTTCTTCTGGGCCGGTCAACCGTTCCACCAGGCGCCAAAAGCGGCGTCCATGGTTCATTTCCTTCAAGTGCGCCACTTCGTGAGCGCAGACATAGTTCAGCACCGAGTTCGGCGCCATGATCAAGCGCCACGACAGTGAGATTGCACCGCTTGTCGAGCACGATCCCCAGCGACTGGCGGTGTCGCGGACGGTGATGCGGGTTGCCGTGACGCCGAGTTCAGCCGTCAGAGCGTTCACACGCCGGATAATTTGGGTGCGGGCTTGTTTCTTTAACCAGTCTTCCACGCGGCGCGGGGTGTGTTCGCGAAGGCCCGCGACCCGAATGGTGGGCCTTTCTGACTCAGGGTCCAGCCAAACGGCTCCACGCTGGTCGGAGCTGAGGCGGATGACATGGCGTGTGCCCTTAAAGAGCAAAGTATCGCCAGGATGGAAATGGATGCGCTCTGGAACGCGGGAAAGGTGGTCTGCGATCCAGACGCCTTCTTGTCTTGCGAAGTCCAGTGCCCTGGGAACGGATCGCTGGCTGGGCGCGATAACCGCTACTTCGCCCGTGGACGGATGAACTTTAACGATCACACGGCGCGCACGGGGGTTCAAGCGCACTTTGACCGGGACCGACTTGCCGCCAATTCTAAGTGTACTATTTTGTGCACGTGCCACTTCGTCGTCACCCCTCGTTCTAACTTCGCCCCTCGCCTCCGGTGTCCGATTGCTTTAGTTTCAGGCGATGAGCGAGCGACCACGATTTCATTTGGCCTTTCCCGTTCACGACCTGGACAAAGCACGCGCCTTTTATGGCGGTGTACTCGGTTGTCCGGAAGGACGATCAGCGCCTGATTGGGTCGATTTCGACTTCTTCGGGCACCAAATCGTTGCTCATCTGAGCCTGATCGGGGGGGCATGGGAAGGGGCAAACGAGGTTGATGGAGAGCGCGTACCGGTCCGCCATTTTGGAGTCATTGTAACCCCTTGTAAATTCAGGGAAATTTCCGAAAACCTCACTGCAAAAAAAATAGTATTTATTATTGAGCCCCAGACCCGCTTTTCTGGACAGGTCGGAGAGCAATTAACGATGTTTTTCAGTGACCCTTCAGGTAATGCGCTGGAATTCAAAGCGTTCGCCGATGAGCGCATGATTTTTGCGCGGAATTAGCGCGTGCACGGCTCGTTAACTGCACGTTATGGTTAACGTAAACTAACCTTTAGCAAGGCTTCGAGGGTTTCCAAAGCAGGGCCTGCTTCGCCAACTTTGATGGTGGTCATCCCGAGGTCGCGCGCTGGTTTCAAGTTGATCCCAAGGTCATCAAGATAAATGCTGCGGGCCGGTTCTACGGCCAGTTCGGTGAGCATCATTTTGTAAATGCGGGGGTCGGGCTTGCGGATGCCCAGCTTCGAAGACTCGATGACATGTTGGAACAGCGACATGGCTTCATCAACTTCAGGATTACGCCAAGCGCCGGCTGCCTGATCGGACTTGACGTTGTTGGTGATGCAGCCCGTCTTAAAGCGCTGTGATATCCGGCGCAGGGCTTCAAGCATTTCTGGTCTGACGGCCCCCTGGAGACAGGCCAAAACTTCGCGGCCCTGCAGTGTTATCCCCAAAGCATGCGCCTCTTGGGCAAAAGCCGTGTCGAACTGGGCCGGGCTGATCTCGGAGCGTTCAAATCGCGCCCAGGCATTTTCGTGAGGGTTGGTGGCATTGATTTGCCGAATTGTGTCTTTGGCGATGTTGCGTCCGGCTTCAAGCCTGTTGAAAGCCTCAAAGGGGCTCTGGGTAATCACACCGCCAAAATCAAAGATCACCGCTTCAAACATCGTATCCTCCGGACAAGCATGGGCCTTCAAGTCCGGGCCTGAATGACTACAATGGCTTGCAGGCGCAAGAGGCTTGTGAAAGTTTGGGCTGTTCGCAGCTGCTTCTGCTGCGTACATCGTCATTCAAGGATCAGACTGCATGCCAGAGGCCCGAACAAGCGGGCGTCCTTCTTCAAGGCCGCTTTCTCCTCATCTGCAAATTTACCGGTGGCCGATCACGATGGGGACCTCGATCCTGCACCGGATCACGGGGATTGGGCTGGCCTTTGGCACGCTGTTGCTTGCCTGGTGGCTGGTGGCAGCGTCGATGGGGCCTGACGCCTATGCCGACTTTGAAAGCGTGGCTTATGGCTGGTTTGGGCGCTTGGTCCTTTTCGGGTTCACACTCGCACTCGTCTTTCACGCTTTCAATGGTGTGCGTCATCTGTTTTGGGATGCGGGCTACGGATTCAAAACGGCCGGCGCAAATTTGTCTGGACTTGCCGTGTACGCGCTGACGCTAGTTGCGACTATCGTGATCTGGGTGATGGCCTATCAATCGATGGGGGCATGGCAATGAGCGGGCAATCGCCAATGCGCAAGGTCAAAGGTCTGGGTTCGGCCCGCAGTGGCACACATCATTTCTGGCATCAGCGATTGACGGCCGTAGCACTTTTGCCGCTGACGTTGTGGTTCGTTTGGTGCGTCGCGCGTTATACCGGCGCGCCCCATAGCGAAGTGATCGCCTTTTTGAGCGATCCGGTCAGCGCGGTTTCGATGCTGCTCTTTATCGTCGCGGGCGTTTATCATATGGCGTTGGGTTTGCATGTTGTGATCGAAGACTACATTCAGCGCGAAGGCACAAAAATTGCCTTGTTCATGCTGACAAATTTTGCGGCCTTTGCTGTTGCTGCGGTCTGTGTTTTCGCTGTTTTGAAAATCGCCCTTTAAGTTCAAGGCTCTCTCATTATGACGGCTTACAAGATTATCGATCATACCTATGACGTGGTTGTTGTCGGCGCGGGAGGATCGGGGTTGCGCGCGACGCTTGAGGCGGCGCGCCACGGCCTGAAGGTTGCCAACATCACAAAGGTTTTTCCCACGCGCAGTCATACGGTGGCGGCCCAAGGCGGCATATCAGCGGCGCTTGGCAACATGGAACCTGACGACTGGCGCTGGCACATGTACGACACTGTGAAGGGATCGGACTGGCTGGGCGACCAAGATGCGATCGAGTATCTGTGCCGGAACGCAGCGGAAGCCGTTTATGAGCTTGAGCATTTCGGCGTGCCGTTCAGCCGGACAGAAGACGGGCGCATCTATCAGCGAGCCTTTGGTGGCATGACGAAAGAGTTCGGCAAAGCGGCGATCCAGCGAACGGCTGCGGCTGCCGACCGCACGGGCCATGCGATCCTGCATTCGCTGTATGGCCAGAGCCTTCGGCATGATGCGGAATTCTATATCGAGTATTTTGCGCTTGACCTGATCATGGAGGATGGGCAGTGCCGCGGCGGATGGCCTGGTGTCTGGATGACGGGTCGATCCATCGTTTCCGCGCGCAACGCGTTATCCTGGCGACGGGCGGCTATGGCCGTACGTATTTCACCTGCACCTCGGCTCATACCTGCACCGGCGACGGTAACGCCATGGTGCTGCGGGCGGGCCTGCCGTTGCAGGACATGGAGTTCATCCAGTTCCATCCGACCGGCGTTTACGGCGCGGGCGTTTTGATTACTGAAGGTGTGCGCGGCGAAGGCGGTTATGTCACCAATGCGAACGGCGAGCGCTTCATGGAGCGTTACGCCCCGCACGCCAAGGATCTTGCCTCGCGTGACGTTGTCAGCCGGGCGATGACGATTGAAATTCGCGAGGGACGGGGTTGTGGCCCGCTCAAGGATCACGTGCATCTGCATCTGAGCCATCTCGATCCGAAGATCATCCACGAGCGGCTGCCCGGCATCGCGGAGTCTGCGCGTATTTTTGCCGGGGTTGATGTTACGAAACAGCCGATCCCCGTATTGCCGACGGTGCACTACAATATGGGCGGCATCCCTACGAATTATCATGGCGAGGTCGTGACGCTCAAAGACGGCAATCCCGACGCTATCGTGCCGGGCTTGATGGCGATCGGTGAGGCGGCATGCGTGTCGGTTCACGGCGCCAATCGTCTGGGTTCAAATTCGCTGACCGACCTCGTTGTGTTCGGGCGGGCGGCGGGCATGAAGTGCGTGGCCGACATCAATTCCGGAGATCGGCAGGCTGATCTGGCCAAGGGCGCTGGCGACGGTGCGCTGGCGCGACTTGATCGTTTCCGTCACGCGAAGGGCACGGTTTCAACCGCGCAGCTGCGGCTCAGCATGCAGCGGACGATGCAGTCGCATTGCCCGGTGTTCCGCACGGGTGACGTTTTGCGCGAAGGCTGTGAGCTGATCGCGGGGGTCTACAGCCAAATGCCGGATATCGACGTGAAGGACAGGTCGATGATCTGGAACTCGGATCTGGTCGAGACGCTTGAGCTCGACAATCTGATTGCGCAGGCTGCGGTGACTGTCGAGAGTGCGGCGGCGCGTGAGGAAAGCCGCGGGGCGCATGCGCGCGAAGATTTCGCGCAGCGCAATGATGAAAAGTGGATGAAGCATACGCTTTCGTGGTTCGACACGAAAAGCGGCAAGGTCAAACTCGATTATCGGCCCGTGCATACATACACGCTGAGCAAAGACGTGGACTATGTCGAGCCAAAGGCGCGAACGTATTAGCGCCTGTTTCGCCGCATTGGTCAGATGTGGTCCGGCTTCCTGACACGCCGCTTGACTCGACAGCTAAATGTTCTATATACGTTCCAATTCCGGAGTTGGGCTAATTTCAACGCCCTTCTTTCCGCTGCGACTTGAATTTTTGAATATTCTGTCAAACCACGGCACCACGCGCGCTGTGTGTACACAACTGACGCCCGATGTTACGCAGATTTCCGCAGTTCTCAGCCAATGTGACGGTGTTACGGGTCCATGAACAAATTCTGCTTTGCACCTGCCCAAAGCCCCCATCGTCTGCAGCCGCTCACGCGGCGCAGCCACTTCCCCCGCAAGCGGGGGCAGACAGACGTGATTCAACGCGGCAGGGATTGGAGGGCGGCGGCGAGTTCCGGTCCTTTGGCTTTTCGCCACATGGCACAGTTTTCGACAAGCTCGAGGGCGTTGGCGAGGCGGCGCGGGGCGCCGACGATTTTGCCGGCCATGGGCTTGAAGAATTTTTCAATTTCAGCATGGGCCGCGTTTGAGCAGAGCCGTGACGGCAGGTCGACGAAGCGGGCGCGGCTGCCTTCGGGGACCGGGGCGGTGATGCGCTTGAAGTCTTTGCGAAACCACGTCCACATCGTGTCCCGCAGTTCCGAATCTGCGAAGGCTTCACGCAGGAAGGTGCTCAGTTCGCGCAATCTTAGAGCGCCTGAAATGGCGAATTCCTGCACCTCTGCTATCGCGGCTTTGTCCCGGACACCAGTCAAGGCCCTGATTGCAGCATTGCGAAATTCGGCGTTCGTGGAGGCTTTGATGGCGGCCATCGCGTCTTGTGCGACGGGAAGTCCGCCGGTGTTCACAGCGGCCCACAGCGAAGCTGCAACCAATTCCGGTGGTATGGCGTTGTCAGCCTGTCCGGCAGCCATCACTTTGAAGTGGTTCGTGCCCTTAACGGCCAGGGCTGAAAGGGTGACTGGGTCGCGGGCGACTTTGACCATGAGATCCGCCAGCGTGGCGCGCATGAGTGTGGAGGCTGGCGTTTCATTTCGTTTCGCGACTAATCCGACTTTCGCCAGAGGCTTTTCAAACCAGCTTCGAGTGGTCTGTTCAAACAGGCCAAGATCCGGCTTTGAAAGCAAGTCGCCGCGCATTTCAGTCAGGAAAGTTCGCACGATGTCTGTGACATCCCAATTGCCTGCCGTGCCGGTTGTGCGAAGAGTTTCAAGGTAAGTCTTGGCGTCGACATCGCCCGCGCGAAAGGCGGCACGCAGCGCATGCAGCGTTGAGAGCTGTTCGGCGGCGGTCATTTTTGTGGTGAGCGCCAGTAGTTTTTGCCACTCTGCGGCGTCGCTCGTAAAGCGGTAATAGCCGGCGCCGTAGGCATTGGGCATCAGAACGGCGTTGCACTGTTTTTTGAGGGTGAACGAACCCAAGCGTTGACTGAGCATTGTGCACGGTATTGGTTTACCCTTGACCAAATCGCGCACGCACACAGGAATTGACCACATCCGTTTATCCTGGGCGGTATTGGCGCCGTAGGGCGACTGGGTCAGCGAGACTTCAAGATCCTGGCTGTTACAGGCTGTTTTGAGGCGAACGATTGGAACGCCTGGTTGGTTGAGAAAGGTCTCAAAAGCGGCAACGATTTCCGGCCGCTTGGAGCCCTGGACAAGCGAGTCCATAAAATCGCGAACGTCGGCGGTGCCGTGGGCAAAACGGCGCATGTGAATGCGGACGCCCTCGCGAAATGCATCTGCACCGAGATAAGCCTCGAACATTGCCAACACGCCGCCGCCTTTCTTGTAGGTCAGGCCGTCAAAGGCGTTGTTGATGTCGTCGTTTGTTTTGATGGGTTGGCGGATGGCGCGCGCGGAGTTGAGCGCGTCGAGGTCCATGACCTCCAGCGCATCGCGTGTGGTTTCGCGATCAAATTCGCCCTGCGGCCATACCGTGAGAGCGGCCTTGTTGCCCATCCAGGTGGCGAACGCTTCGTTGAGCCAAATGTCGTTCCACCATTTCGGCGTGACCAGATCGCCAAACCACTGATGTGCCAGCTCGTGTCCGTGCAGCAGGGTGAAATTGCGCTTTTGCTGAACCGATGACGTCTGATCGAACAATATCGCGCGCTCAGTGTAGGTAATGGCGCCGGCGTTTTCCATGCCACCGGCAACGAAGTTTGGCGGCGTGATCAGGTCCAGTTTTGGATAGGGAAATGGCGCTGCGAAATAGTCTTCGAGATAGCGCACCAACGGTTGGGTGTTGGTGAGTGCAAACCTGGCGCGCTCGCCTTTGCCGGCCACAGTCACGGCGCGCAAGGGCAGAGGTGTTGCGCGCAGGGTGGATGCGGCGATGGGGGGGGCCTTCACGACGTCATAGGGGCCGACTGCGATGGCAATCAGGTAGGTTGGCAATGGTGCGGTGGTAGCAAAGGTGGTTTTGATCACGCCTTCCGAAATTTTTTCCTGAGCCACCGGCAGCGTGTTGCTGACCGTGATGTCGCGCGCAATCGCTGTTATCGAAATGTCGAAGGGCGTCTTGAAACGCGGTTCGTCAAAGCCAGGGAAAGCACGGCGGGCTGATATGGCCTCGAACTGCGACCAGACATATTTCGCACCATTGTCGGGCATGGAGGTGAGCGCGTCCGGGGAGGTCTCAAACGCAGCCGAGTACGGCAAGCGCACCGTCATTTTGCCGCGCGGAATCTGTTGTTCGAAAGTGAGCCTTGCCACACCGCTGTCGTGGACCTGGGCGTAGGTGCCTTTGATGATGGTTTTGTTTTGCAGCCGCGCCGTGATGTTTTCAACTTTGAGGTCTTTGCCGTGGATGTAGAACTCCCGCCTGGGCGCTTTGAGCTCGATATCGATTTCGACGACGCCTTCGTAGCGAAGCTGGTCGGGGTTGATGGTCAGGTCGATCCGGTAGTGCAGTGGCTCCACATTGCCCGGCAACTGCCCCAGGGGAATGGTTGACTCGGATCTTTGGGCTGGGACGCCTTCGCCGGTTTGCGGCGGCGCAGAGGGTTCGCATGCGGCGAGAACGAGCACGAGCGACGCGGCCATGAGACGGACAAGCATTTGCATAGAGAATATTCCCCGAGGCGAGGGCTATGACATTAAAGGGTGGACTGTGGCTTGTGTACCCCGTGGACGGAACCGTTTGGTCGCGGTACACCCTGAATCGATGGCGGTTTTGCTCTTACCAGCGGGAATTCCTTATGGTCGAACTCACTTTACCTCGCAACAGCCGGGTCAAACCCGGCAAGACGTGGGCCGCGCCGTCCGGGTCTGCCCAGATCAGAGCCTTCAAGGTCTATCGTTGGAACCCCGATGACGGCGAAAATCCGAAGCTGGATACCTATGAGGTCGACCTTGCGAGCTGCGGGCCGATGGTTCTGGACGCGTTGATCAAGATAAAGAATGAGATTGATCCAACGTTGACTTTCCGCCGCTCATGCCGCGAAGGCGTGTGCGGGTCGTGCGCAATGAATGTCGATGGGTCGAATACCCTAGCCTGTACGAAAGCGATCGACGAGATCAAGGGTCCGGTTGCGATCTATCCTTTGCCGCACATGGAGGTGGTCAAAGATCTGGTTCCGGACATGACGCATTTTTATGCGCAGTATGCGTCCATTGAGCCCTGGCTGCACACGACAACGCCCACGCCCGAAAAGGAGTGGCGCCAGATGCCGGAAGACCGTCAGAAACTTGACGGGCTTTATGAATGCATCCTGTGCGCCTGCTGTTCGACGGCGTGTCCCAGCTATTGGTGGAGCCAGGACCGGTATCTGGGTCCGGCGGTGCTGTTGCAGGCCTATCGCTGGCTGATCGACAGCCGCGATGAAGCCACGGGTGAGCGTCTGGACAATCTCGAGGATCCGTTCCGGCTGTATCGTTGTCACACGATCATGAATTGCGCATCGGTGTGTCCGAAGGGATTGAATCCGGCGCAGGCCATCGGCGAGATCAAGCAGATGATGGTCAAGCGGTCCGTGTAGAGCCTGTCAGATTGCCATCGGACGGATGCCGAGCTTGGACCACAGCGCGTCGTCCTTTTCCTTGGCGGGATTTGCTGTCGTCAGCAGCTTTGGGCCAATGAAGATGGAATTGGCGCCGGCGAGGAAGCACAGGGCCTGTAGCTCTTCGCTCATGCTTTCGCGCCCGGCGGACAATCGGACGACGGATGTTGGCATCATGATGCGGGCTGCCGCAATGGTGCGGACAAATTCGAAGCCTTCGATTGGAGCGCATTCGCCGAGCGGCGTGCCTTTGATCTGCATCAGTGCGTTGATGGGCACTGACTCCGGCGGTGCTGGCAGGCTGGCCAGAGTGACAAGCATGCCGATGCGATCTTCTCTCGCTTCACCCATGCCGACAATGCCGCCACTGCAGACGGCCATGCCGGCGTCGCGAACGTGGCCCAAGGTATCGAGGCGGTCCTGCATGGAGCGTGTGGACACCACTTTCTCGTAATATTCGGGTCCGGTGTCGATGTTGTGGTTGTAGTACTCTAGGCCCGCGTCGGCGAGGCGCTGAGCCTGAGGCGCTGACAACATGCCCAGGGTCATGCAGGTTTCCATGCCCAAAGCCTTCACTTCACGGACCATGTCACACAGCACGTCGATGTCGCGATCCTTGGGTTCACGCCAGGCGGCTCCCATGCAGAAGCGCGATGCGCCGCCTGCTTTGGCTTGGGCCGCTGCTTGTTTGACTTCGTCCAGGGCCATGAGTTTTGAAGCCTTGAGGCCGGTGTCGAAGTGGGCTGACTGGCTGCAATAGCCGCAATCTTCAGGGCAACCGCCGGTCTTGATCGACAGCAAGGTCGACATTTGAACTTCGTTGGCATCGAAGTGCAGGCGATGAACGCTTTGGGCCCGGAAAATCAAATCGGCGAAAGGTAGCTCAAACAGTGCGCGGGCGGACGCCTGGCTCCAGCGAGTGTGTGCTTGCTTGGACGTGCGTGTTGGTGGCTTTGGGCTGGCGCTGATGGTCGCTGTGGTCATTGAAGAGTGTACCCGCTTGGATGTGGCAGCGCAGCATACTGGCTTATGGCTTGATTACAATTGGCGTGCCATTGCGAATTTTGGCGTAGATTTCTTCGATGTCCTTGTTTGTCACCGCAATGCAGCCCGCCGTCCAATCGGGATAAAAGCCTGCGGCGGTCAGTGTTGCAAGTGAGCCGGGCGTGCCATGGATCATGATTGCGCCGCCCGGGGAAACCCCGCGACGCCGGGCTGCGGCCTGGTCCCGCCTGTTGGGATACGAAATGCGCAGTGACAGGTGAAAGCTGGACCATGGATTTTTGGCATCGATGATGTAGCGGCCTTCGGGCGTGCGCGAGTCGCCCTCCTGCTCTTTGTGACCTAGCGGGTTTCCGCCGAGGGCGATGCGGTAGGTCTTGATGAGATTCTTGCCGTTGTACAAGGACAGAACCCGCTTGGCTTTTTCGACGATGATGAGGTTGGCCGTAGTCTGGCCGGCAGTGGCGGTTGCAAGTCCTGCGACAGCCACCAGCAAACACATGGCGAGAATGGGGAGTTTCATGAGTGCCCGTTGAACATTGAAGCGCAGATTTCTCAAGAAATCGCGGCGAGCTTAAGGCATGCCCTTGCCAAGGCGACGCATTTCAGCCGTAATTCGGTGATGGGTTCCGCAGGTTCTGCGGCCAGTCAGTATCGGGTGATTTCATGAGGTTCATTTTAGCGGCTTTTGCAATCTTGTTTGTGACAGGCCCCGCCTTGGCCGAGGCTGCGCCGCCGGGAAGTTATCAGCGATCATGCCGCGATATCGATGCCAGCGCGAATACGCTGTGGGCTACTTGCAGGACGCCCTATGGACGATGGAGGGATACATCACTCGACAACTATGACGATTGCGATGGGGACATCATCAATAACAATGGCCAACTGGAATGCCAAAGCGATTGGCGCGATGACGAAGATGACTTGCCAGCCGGAAGCTATCAGCGCACATGCCGCGATGAGCATGCAGAACGGGGAACACTGACGGCCGAATGCCAGGATCGCAACGGGCGCTGGCGCTATACGGAACTGAATGGCTTCCGGTCTTGCCGGGGTGATATCGCCAATAGCGATGGGATGCTCCAGTGCCGGCGGGAACTAGGGTCCAATCATGGGCCGGGCAGGATTATTCTTTACAAGAACACCAACTTTGGCGGCCGGTCGCGAAACTATTCCAGTGACATCCCAAACCTCAACGCAGACGAATTTGGAAATATTGCGTCGAGTGTGGTGGTGCAGGGCGGCGTTTGGCAATTATGTGACCGGCCAAACTATCGCGGGTTTTGCGTGACTATCGACCGCACGCAGACAAATTTGTGGGCCTTTGGTTTTAACGACCGGACTGAATCTGTGCGGCGGGTTCGCTAGAAGGGAGTGATTTTTGTCATGACGGGCCATTCTAAAGACGATGCTTTGCGTTTGCCCATCGACAGGCGAACGATTGTGGTGACAAGCCTGGCGGCGGGGTTCGCGCTCTCGGTGCAACCGGTCTCGGCGGCGGTGATCGTGACCGACGACAGTGGTTTGGTAAGCGGGGACGTCAAGATTCCGGTTAGCGATGGTGAGATTCCTGCATTTCGCGCCATGCCCGTCAACGGTGTCAATCTGCCGACCGTGATCGTGGTGCACGAAATTTTCGGCGTGCATGAGTGGATGAAGGATATCTGCCGGCGGTTTGCCAAGCAGGGGTATCTGGCGGTGGCGCCTTATCTTTATTCCCGGCAAGGTGATGCGACGGCCTACACCGACATTCCCAAGCTCGTAAGTGAGATCGTGGCAAAGACCGACGATGCGACGGTGATGAGCGATCTTGATGCCACGTCCAAATGGGTGGCGGGCAATGGCGGTAATGGCGGACGCATTGCCGTGACTGGATTTTGCTGGGGCGGACGCGTGACCTGGCTTTACACGGCGCACAATCCAAACGTGAAGGCGGGCGTTGCCTGGTACGGGCAAATGGTCCGGCGCGAAGGCAACACGCAAGCCAAGCATCCGGTGGAGGTCGCGGCCGGCTTTAAGGGGCGTATGCTTGGCCTCTATGGTGAACTCGATAAAGGCATCGCGCTTTCGCAGATCGATGCCATGCGTGCGGCCCTTGCCGCGGTTGGCGATAGCAAAAGCGAGATCGTGGTTTATCCGGGCGCCGACCATGGGTTCCTGGCGGACTACCGGCCCAGCTTCAACGAGGCTGCCGCAAAAGACGCATGGGCGCGGGGTCTGGCATGGTTTAAGTCGCACGGAGTTTGAAGTTACAGGACTGATCGACAAACCGTGAATGACGAAGCCCGTGCCGAGGCGCAGTTCCAAGAGGAAGTTGCCACAAATCTGACGCGAAACTACCTGAGCCAACTTGCGCACGGCATGTTGGCAATGACCGGCTTTCGCCTTGTCAATGCGCCAACCTTTGTCCCCGCCTATCTGTTTGCCCTGTCAGGCTCCACCGCCATCGTCGGTTTGATCCTGGCGACCCAGCATCTTGGTTCTTTTTTCAGCAGCGTGTTCGGCGCGACTGCGGTCGAGCACCGGCGGCGCATTGTCGATTTGGGCTTGCGCTACGGCTGGATGATGCGCCTGTCCGTGCTGGGGCTGGCGCTGGCTGGATTTCTGTTGCCACCGGGAATTACCCTGTACGTCTTTGCGGTGTTTCTGGGACTACTGGGTATTTTTTCGGGCATGCAGGGCGTGCTTTGGAATGTCTTGTTGACCAAGACGATACCGGCGGATCGCCGGGGTATGTTGATCGGGCTCAGAAATTTCCTTGGCGGGATGACGGCGTCGGCGGTTGCTTATTTTGGTGGCACCTACCTTGTTGAGCATGATGCGCTGGGCAATGGCTACGCTTCGACTTTTCTGCTTGCCTTTGTTTTGACGGCTTTCGGGCTGACGTTTCTGTATCTTGTGCGCGAGCCCTCTTCGCCTGTTGTGCGTTCACCGGTTGGCGTGCGCGAGCGCATCGGGGATATTCCGGCTCTGCTGCGTGACCGGGGTTTCGCTGCTTATTTTTGGGCGCAGTCGCTGGCGACGCTGGGGACGCTGGCGCTGCCATTTTACATTCTGTTCATTGCACAGACTCAAGGGTTGACCGGCGAAACGCTGGGATTGCTTTCACTGGCGCTGCTTGTGTCGCAGACGATTGCAAATCTTGGCTGGGGCGCGCTCGCCGACCGGATGGGGTTCAAGGCCGTTTTTGTACCGGCGTTGTTATTGTGGGCCGGTGCAACGGTGGGTTTAGCGTTTGCACCGGATCAGAGCGGCGTCATATTTTGCTTTGTTGGAATTGGCGCCGGTTATTCCGGATTTCAGATTGCGGCACAGAACATGGTGCTTGAATTCGGAACGCGCGAAGACTTGCCGATGCGCATTGCGATGGTTAATTCGGCGCAGTCGCTGGTTCAGGTCTTTGGGGCCATTGTTGGCGGGCAGCTCGCCGAGAGTATGGGTTTTGAAATTGTGTTTGCGGCGGCAGTTGTTGCGAAACTCGCAGCCGCTGTCATGTTGTGGTTCTATGTGGAAGAGCCGCGCGGCGCTCGATCTTGGGGCAAGGTTGGCATCGATGCAGCTGAAGGATTTGGCATGTCAGTGCAAGGCGAAGAGACGCAAGCGACCTCTGTCGGGGTGGCGCCGGAACGTGTTCAGGCCAGTGCGACTGCGCGCGTGGATGAGCGCCGGCGTACGAAGTCGGCGCTGAACACGCGCTTTGACGACATCAAGTGGACGCTCGCCGCGTGTTGGATCGCGCTGCTGCTGCTGGCGGCGTGGACGCAAGCGTGGACATTTTGCCTGATCCTTGCCGTTGCCGTGAGCGCGTTTGCGGTTGCCCGCCTTGGGTTTGTTCGCAGCCTTCCCGAACCGTTGCCTGCAAGGACTGCCACTTCTGTTCAGCAGCCGGGCGACAAGGCGGGACAAGCACCACTGAACCTGGTGACCAGTGATTTTTCTGCGACAGAGATTGTTCGCCGCATGCCCGATGCTGCAATCCTGGTTGACCACAGCGGACGAATTGTTGCCGCCAATGATGTGCTAGTGCAATTGCTGGGGGTTGCGGAGCCACGCAAGCATTTGGCGAGCGTCATGCGCGCGCCGCAGGTTCTGGGCGCGTTGGAGTCGACGTTGGCCGGGCGAGGCGCGCAGCGCGTGGAATTCCCGATCATTGGTACTCCCGAGCAGAATTTTACGGCCGATATCGCACCCATCCAAGGCGAAGATCGCACAATCAAGGCGGTGCTGATCGTTTTGCACGATACGACCAAAGCGCAACGCGTCGAACAGATGCGGGCCGATTTTGTTGCCAATGCCAGCCACGAATTGCGAACGCCGTTGGCGTCGCTGACGGGATTTATCGATACGTTGCGCGGCCATGCAAAGGACGATCCGGAAGCCCAAGAGCGATTTTTGGCGATCATGGCGGAGCAGGCAGCTCGCATGCGGCGCCTCATCGATGATTTGTTGTCGCTCAGCCGGATCGAACTGAACGAACACGTACGCCCCGCAGGCAGCGTCAATGTGGGGGACTTGGTCGAGGAGGTTGTTCACGCCCTGCAACCGATGGCGGTGTCGGCGAACATGCAGCTCGAAATTATTGAGCCTACGTCTTTGCCCAATGTTGCAGGTGACCGGGACGAACTCTACCAAGTGATACAAAACCTGGTTGACAATGCGATCAAGTATGGAAGACCGCAAACCTCCATCACCATCGAATTGGCGACCCGGCGCGCAGGTCCGGGCGAGCCTGGGCCTTCACCCTCAGTTTGTCTCGTCGTGCGCGATCATGGCGAAGGTATCGCGCGCGAGCACATTCCGCGCCTGACAGAGAGATTTTACCGGGTCGACGCGCGCCGAAGCCGTGCCATTGGCGGAACGGGCTTGGGGCTTGCGATCGTCAAACATATTATCAACCGCCACCGCGGGCGCTTGTCCATTGAAAGCCAGGTTGGAGAGGGGTCTGTGTTTACAATCTACCTTCCATTGGCCACTGAGATGGGTGTGGGCGATGCGGTGCAACAAGGCCTTCTGACCTCGTCATAAATCCTTCGCTGAATTGTCACATTAGACCGACACGGCTACACTACGAGGGGCAGGGTGGCGGCGTCCGGAAATGTTGGGTTTTGTTTTCACTGACGAGGCAGATATGGCGGATCACATTGTTAAGTCTTTCCATGATCAGCTCGAGGCCTTGAGTACGGCCATCGTGCAGATGGGCGGAATGTGCGAGACACAATTGGGCAATGCGATTGAGTCCATCGCGCGGCGGGATATGGATATCGCCGAACGTACCGTGCAGCTCGATGTTCCAATTGACCGGCTGGAGACCCAGATCGAGCAACAGGTGGCTCAGTTGTTGGCGCAGCGTCAGCCGTTGGCGACCGATCTTCGCGAAACGCTGGCTGCTCTCAAGATTTCCGCCGATCTGGAGCGGATTGGAGATTTGGCAAAGAATGTTGCCAAACGCGCACTTGTGGTGGCGCGCGACGTACCGGATCAAGCGCTAACGCAAGGGTTGGTCCGCATGGGGCGGTTGTCGCTTCAGCAGGTCAAGAATGTGTTGGATGCGTATTCCCGGCGCGATGCCAACGCCGCGATGACGGTGTGGAGCCGTGACGACGAAATCGATGAGATTTACAATTCGCTGTTTCGCGAGCTGCTGACCTACATGATGGAAGATCCCCGCAAGATCAGCCACGCGACCCATTTGCTATTCATTGCCAAGAACTTCGAACGCGTTGGCGATCATGCGACCAATATTGCTGAAACCGTGCACTACATCGTGACGGGGTTGAAAGTGAGCAGCTTGCGGCCGAAGAGCGATACGACGTCGTCCACTTCGGTACAGGCTGTGGCGAAATCATAGAACGAGCTGAGGCGTGCTTCTTATGAATGGTGCCCGAAAACCGCTGGTGTTGATCGTGGAAGATGAAGCCCATCTGACGACGCTGTTGCATTACAATATCGAGAAAGAAGGATTTCGGGTTGCCGAAGCGCGGGACGGCGAAGAGGCGCTGCTGATGGTCCAGGAAGAGCCTCCAGATTTGATCTTGCTGGATTGGATGCTGCCGCGCGTGCCGGGGATCGAAGTGTGCCGGTGATGGCATGGCGGGACTTGTCCGACACGCATGGAATGGAGGATTTGGCCAATGGCCAGCCTTAAGTCGTCGAACCGGCATGCCGAAAGCGGACCCCAAGGTCCCTTGAGCGATCGCGATCTGGCGGCGCTCGGCGGCAAGAAGCTTGTCTATGTTCGCACGGTTCTCGCGAGCGAAGTGCGCGCCGACCTCGTCGACGACGACACCGGCGCAGTGATCGACATTCCCGCCGACACGACGCTTTATTCCGTACACTCAAGCGACGGCCAGCGCATCGCCCTCGTCGGCGACCGCGCCCTCGCCTTCGCCGCCGCCCGCCAGCACGAGATGAATCCGGTCAGCGTGCATTGAGGCTCGTTTGCAGTAAATTCAACTCATACCCATCTTCGTCAATCCGGGGCCGCCGCTTGGTAGATCCCGGCATCCATGGCAAAGCGCGGAACGCGTTGCGAGGTGGTCCTAGGGCTCGCGCGAAGAGGCGCGCCCTGGGGTGACGGCTTGGATTCGAGCGTCAGTCAATACAAATTGGTAGTCTGAGCGCTGCAGACGCGACACTTTGTCAGCACAACGATCAATAAAAACTCGCCTCAAGCCGCGTGCGGGCGCTCGCTGTCAACCGCGATGGCGAACAACGCCTCCGGCGTTTCGGCGCCGCGCAGGGCTTCGCGCACACGGTCATCGCGCAGAAGGCGCGAGACTTTCGCCAGCGCTTTGAGATGCGCGGCGGAGGCATCGGCGGGCGCGAGCAGCACGAAAATCAGATCGACCGGCTGATCGTCGACAGCCTCGAAATCGATCGCCGCGTCAAGCTTTGCGAGGAGCCCGGTCATCGTCGGCAGCCCCGCGATCTTGCCATGCGGGATCGCAACGCCGCGCCCGACGCCCGTAGATCCCAGCCGTTCGCGCTCCATCAGCGCGTCGCGGATTGTCTCGGCGTCCGTGCCGGTCAGCGCAGCCGCGCGTTCGGCAAGCGCGGCGATCGCCTCACGCTTGCACCGTGCGTGAAGGTTAAAGACGACAGCTTTTGAGGAGAGTAATTCTGATAGCGCCATATGATCTGCGGCCGACCCTGCAATCCTTGTTCCGGCCAGCCTTGTTCCGGCCAGCGGGCTCGAGGCTTTCTTTTAAGCGGCGGCAACGGCGCTTGCTTTATCGTTCGCCGTCGCGCCGGCCCGGGACCGCTTAATTCGCCGGGTCGATCCAGCCGATGTGACCATCCCGCCGACGATAGACGACGTTGAGACGGCCATGGGCGGCGTTCTTGAACACGATCGCCGGGCTTTCCGCAAGGTCAAGTTGCATCACGGCCGCCCCAACCGTCATTTCCCGTAATGAGGTTTGTAGCTCCGCGACCACAACCGGCGTCGGGTCCGCGCCGGCGACAGCATCCGAATCTGTGTCGTTTTCTTCGGGCAGCGGGGCCAGCGTGTAATACGACGCAGCTTCCGCCGGTAACGGGTCCTTGC
>JANOFD010000504.1:0-2660 GCA_031413455.1 Rhodobiaceae bacterium | reverse complement strand
GACTTGCCGCAGCCCGTGGGACCGATGACACCCAGCACTTCGCCTGCGCCCAGTTCGAATGTGAGACCGCGCAGCACGGGTTCCTTGATGCCGTTGAAGCGCATCCAGGCGTCTTCGACTTTGAACTTGCCTTCGGGGGTTGGAAGCTCGGTACGTTCGCCGTCGTCGGGTTCGCTGCCCAAGGCGCCGCTGAGCCTGGCATAGGCGTGGCGGGTTTGGACGAAGGATTTCCATTGACCGATCGTGGCCTCGATCGGGGCCAGAGCCCTGCCCATAATGATGGAGGCGGCAACTATGGCGCCGGGAGTGATCTGATTATCAAGTGCCAGCCAGGCGCCTAAGCCCAGCGAGAAAATCTGCAAGGCTTGGCGCGCCATTTTGGCGGCGGAGCTGATTCTGGCGCCGCGATCAGAGGCCAAAGCCTGCCAGGCCAGGCTGGCGCCGTGGTGTTGCTGCCAGCGCAGTTGCAGGTTTTTGACCATGCCCATGGCGCGGGCGGATTCGCTGTTGTTGTGCAGGGTGCCGACGAAATATTCCGAGTCGCGGTGGGCGGTGGCGGCTTCGGTTAACGAACTGCGGGTGGCCAGTTCGCTCATGTAGGCCAACACCAGAATGACTACGGCGCCAACGAGCGCCAAGAGGCCGAGCAGCGGATGGAGTAGGAAAACAAAGAAGAGGAAGATCGGCGTCCAAGGCGCGTCGAACAGGGCAATCAGGCCGGGGCCGGCCAGAAACTGACGGATGGCGTCAAGATCGCGCAGGCCCTGGGTGGCGCTGACGGGGGGGTCTTTGCTGTTGGGATCGGGCCTGAGCTCGAAGGTGTGACGGCTGAGTTCGCTGTCGAGCTGGGCGCCGGAGCGGATCAACAATTCGGAGCGCGCGACTTCGACCAGGGCCTGGAACGCCAAGACGCCGACCGCCAGGATTATGAGGTAAATCAAGGTCTCGCGGCTTTGCGAGGTCAAGACGCGGTCGTAGACCTGGAGCATGAACAGCGGGCCATTCAGCATCGCCAGGTTGATGAAAAGGCTGAAGATGCCGACGCTGACGAAGATTTTGCGGGAGCGGAAAAGCGTGGCGCCGAGCATTGAGGTGCGTTTGGAGGTCATGGGCGCACACGCGCAGGCGCTGTGCGCGCAAGCCCGAAACCGTACGACACCTTGACGGTGTGCTGCCCCATTGAAGCCCCCCAGCTCCATAAAAGCCGCCGATCGCCCGGCGGTCGCAAAAGGAATTCATTCACTATGGAATAATTCCTAGCCGACCAAATCATAGGAATTTCGGGTTGCACAGCCCCGAAACTGCAACATCCGCTGCACGGCGGGGGATTCGGATGCCGAAAAATGCGAATCAATGGCTATTGTGGCCCCGCTGCCACTACTGACAGCACGATTTCCGGCTGCCGCAAGGGGTGCGCGCAACCTTGGCACGAATGGCGGGGATTGTTGGGCGCATTTTCCGCTTGCTTTTAACGCTTTAGTTCTTTATATGTTCTTGATGAGCAAAAACCTATATAATTTCATTTTAGGCCGTGGGACGAACAGGACAGGACAAACAGGACAGTGTTTTTAAGACACTATCCTATGTCCTGTTTGTCTCAAAAATGGTGGCGCAAACTGGCCGATTTTTCCGGGTTTCAGGACAGCGAAAGTCTTCGATAGCTCAAAGCCTCGGCAATATGGGGCCTTTCGACCGAAGGTTGGGCCTGAAGGTCTGCCAGGGTCCGGGCGACGCGCAAGACGCGGTGGTAGCCGCGGGCTGATAGCTTGAGGGTCTCGACGGCTTTGGCGAGAAGCGCCAAGCCCGGGGCGTCAGGCCTGGCAACCGACTCCAGGTACTCGCCGTCGGCCTCGGCGTTGGTGCGGATGGGCTGGTTGGCGTAGCGGACGCGCTGAATGTCGCGGGCGGCGGCGACGCGGGCTGCCACTTCGGCTGAACCTTCGGCTGGCGGTGGCAGGGTGAGGTCCTGGGCGCTGACGGCGTTGACTTCGACGTGGAGGTCGATGCGGTCGAGCAATGGGCCTGAGAGCTTCGACTGGTAGTCGCCGGCGCATTTGGGAGCGCGGGTGCACGCCCTGCCGGGGTCGGAGAGGTAGCCACAACGGCAGGGGTTCATGGCCGCGATCAGCTGGACCCGGCTGGGGTATCTGATGTGGGCGTTGGCGCGGGCAACCAGGGTCTCGCCGGTTTCCAGGGGTTGGCGCAGCGAGTCGAGGACCTGACGCTGGAATTCGGGCAATTCGTCGAGGAAAAGCACACCCAGATGGGCGAGGCTGACCTCACCCGGTCTTGCTTTCATGCCGCCGCCGACGAGGGCTGCCATGCTAGCGGAGTGATGGGGGGCGCGAAAGGGACGGCGCCGGCCGATGGCGCCGTGCTTGAGTTCGCCGGCCAGGCTTTGGACCATCGAGACTTCGAGGGCTTCGCGAGCATCGAGAGGCGGAAGCAATCCCGGCAGGCGGGCGGCCAGCATCGACTTGCCGGCACCAGGCGGGCCGATCATGAGAAGATTGTGCCCCCCTGCGGCGGCGATTTCGAGAGCTCGTTTCGCCGTCTCCTGCCCTTTGACATCGCGCAGGTCGGGGATGTTTCTGGCTTCAACGGCGAGTTTGGCCACGGGCGGGCTCAACACCTGCACGCCCTTGAGATGGTTGACGAGG
>JANOFD010000503.1:0-1272 GCA_031413455.1 Rhodobiaceae bacterium | reverse complement strand
GTTACTTCCTTTGGACCTTTGATATTTAAATTTATAACTTGTGGCTCATCGGAGAGCATCTTGAAGCGAGCCTTTTTGATCAGGCCTTCATATTGATGGGCAAGTAAGTGGCTGTGAACCTGCGCGACCGTATCCATCGTCACCGACACAATGATCAGAAATGAGGTGCCACCCAGCAACATCAGATTTCCGCCATACTGAGCAAGAATGAACTCAGGGATCAAACAAACGGCAACCAAGTAACCGCCGCCGACCACCGTTAGCCGCGTCAGAACATAATCGATGTATTCCGCCGTCTGCTTTCCCGGGCGACGGCCGGGGATAAAGCCGCCGTACTTCTTCAAATTCTCGGCTGTTTCTGTCGGATTGAAAACCACCGCCGTATAAAAGAACGCAAAAAACAAGATCAGGAAGCCGTACAGTGCCATGTAAAGCGGTTGCCCGTGGCTCAACAACCGCACAATTTCGGCCAGCCAGTCTGGCGCATTTGTGCCATACGCACTGGCTACCGTAATCGGCAGCACCAGAAGCGAAGACGCAAAGATCGGCGGGATAACGCCCGATGTATTGATCTTGAGCGGCAAATGAGAGCTCTCGCCGCCAAACATACGATTACCAACCTGCCGCTTGGGATATTGCACCAGCAACCGGCGCTGTGCGCGTTCGACAAAGACGATGAAGGTGATCACGCAGAACACCAAAACAAACACGAACATAGCGGCAAACCAGGTGATCGCGCCGCTGTCGGCCATCTGCATGGTCGCAAAAAAGGCCTGAAACAAGTTCGCGACAATGCCTGCAAAAATGATCAGCGAGACACCGTTTCCGATGCCGCGCGACGTAATCTGCTCACCCAGCCACATCAGGAACATCACGCCGCCGGTTAGCGTGACAACCGTGGTCAAAGTAAACAAAAGCCCTGGCGTCAAAATCAAGCCCGGCGACTGCTGCAAGCCTGTCGCGATGGCATAGGCCTGACCCACCGCCAAAAACACCGTCAGATAGCGCGTATATTGATTGATGGTTTTCCGGCCAGACTCACCTTCTTTTTTCAAACGCTCCAGCGTCGGGCTGACCGTGGTCATCACCTGCATGATGATCGACGCCGAAATATACGGCATGACGTTCAGCGCAAAAATCGCCATGCGCTCAACCGCA
Source organism: Rhodobiaceae bacterium (assembly GCA_031413455.1). Classification (GTDB taxonomy): domain Bacteria; phylum Pseudomonadota; class Alphaproteobacteria; order Micropepsales; family Micropepsaceae; genus SZUA-430. Next base: position 114 of record JANOFD010000503.1, on the reverse strand, counting down.
CCACCCGACAGCATGTTGAACATGCCAAGGATGCCCTGCGTCTGCTGCGCCATGATCAGCGCCAGTTGTTCCGGGTCCAGGCCAGGCAATGGGATATATGTCCCCAAGCGAAAG
>JANOFD010000502.1:0-3463 GCA_031413455.1 Rhodobiaceae bacterium | reverse complement strand
CTGTCCAGCGTACAACGCACGACCATAGATCACTTGACGGAAGCACTGGCGGTGTTCGGCATGGATGGCCGGCTGAAGCTGTTCAACAAGGCGTTTGCGGAGCACTGGCGGATTGACCCAAACCTGTTGTCCGGCCAACCGCGATTTGCGGACGTTTTCACCTTGTGCCGCCGGATGTTGCCGGATGAGGCGCATTGGAGTCTGCTCACAATGCTGATCACTGGCGCCGCGCAGGAACGGCGAGTGAATGTTGACCGCTTGCAGGGCACGGACGAGCGCGTGCTGAGTTTTGCGGCAGCGCCATTGCCGGATGGATCGCTTTTGCTGAGTTATCGCGATGTGACCGACACCGCGACGCGCGAGAAAGCCCTTGAGGAGCGCAATGCCGCGCTGCTGGCATCGGACAAACTCAAGTCAGATTTTATTTCGAATGTCTCGTATCAGTTGAGAACGCCGCTCAACTCGATCATGGGATTTTCCGACATGTTGAAACATGGCATCGCCGGGAAACTGAGTGACAAACAGAGTTCGTATCTTTCCGACATTCTCAATGCCTCAAAGACTCTCGAGACTTTGATAGACGACATTCTCGATTTGGCCTTGATCGAAGCCGGAACGATTGAGCTTGACCGCAAGACCGTCAACGTTGGCGATGTGCTCCAAGGCGTTCAACCTCTGATCGAGGAGAAAGCGCGAAAAGCCAATGTCGAAATCATCAACGAGACACCGGCGATTTCAGGCACAATGTTTGCCGATCAAAAGCGCGTGCTGCAGGTGGTCTATAATCTGGTTATCAATGCCATCGAACATACGCCACCCAATGGCCGGGTCATTTTTGGTGCCGAAGGTACGGCGAGTGAGATGCGAATTTATGTCAATGACACCGGCATCGGCATCCCGCCGGAATACCAACCGGTCGCGTTCGAGCGCTTTGAGAGCACGACGCGATCAAAAGACGCGCGGCGCGCAGGTCTGGGGTTGGCGCTGGTGCGAAGCTTTGTAGAGTTGCACGGCGGATGGGTCGAACTTGATTCAGCCGTTGGCAAAGGCACGCGCGTGACGTGTCACTTCCCGCGCCGGGCTGCCGGAGAAGCGAGCCCGAATTTGAATGCGAAGGCCGGCTAGTTGTCAGTGCTGGCTTTTGGGCATGCGGACGGTGAAGCCGTCGAGGGTGTCGCTGACTTTGATCTGGCAGGACAGGCGGCTGTTGCCTTCCACGCCTTCGGCGAAATCGAGCATGGTTTTTTCCATTTCCTGCATGGGCTCAAGCTTTGTGAGCCAAGCCGCGTCGACATAGACGTGGCATGTTGCACAGGCACAGGCGCCGCCGCAGTCGGCATCAATGCCCGGGACGAGGGCCTTGACGGCGCCTTCCATGACAGACATGCCGGACTTGACGTCAACGACATGTTCTTTGCCGTTGTGTTCGATGTATTTGATTTTGGCCATGGGTCTTCCAGGTCAATGCGTTACTGAACAATCTCTTTCATAGGTATGGCCTTGTCCGCAAGGCGCTCAGGCGCGACGCGTGCGCGCGCGGCGATCAGGCGGCGGCCCATCATGTATTCGGGGGCGGCATTTACCGCTTCAACTGCGGCAATGACGCCATCGCGCAGGCGGAAGGCTGCGAAACTTCGGCTCGACGGTTGCCCGCGCAGCACGATTTGGTCCTCGGGCTCGCCCAGTCCCGCGATCTGGAGCTTGAGGTCGTATTGGTCCGACCAGAACCACGGGACTTCATTATAGGCTTTGGCTCTGCCACAAATACTCAGGGCTGCGTGTTTGGCCTGGTCGATTGCGTTTTGGACGGACTCAAGCCGGACACGGCCGGTTGAGGCGTATGCGCATGGATGGTTTGAGCAGTCTCCGATGGCGTAGATGGATGGATCACTGGTCTGGGCGAACTGGTCGACGACTATGCCATTGTCTTCGTCCAAGCCCGCGGCTGTGGCAAGCTCGACATTCGGCACGATACCTATTCCGATCAGAACGAAGTCTGCGGGAACGATGCCGGACGATGTATTCACTGCCAGGGCGCCGCCTGATTGAGTGATCGACTCAGTCCTGACGTAACAGCGCAAATCCACGCCGCACCGGCGATGCTCGTCCTCATAGAAAGCCGAAATCTCGGGAGAAGCTGCACGCGCCATGACGCGCGGCAGGGCTTCGATGACCGAGACTTTTACCCCGCGTTTGATGGCGACCGCCGCGACTTCGAGACCGATATAGCCTGCGCCGATGATGGTCAGCCGCTTATCCGGTTTAAAAAAATCCTGCAATCGTTCAACGTCGGCGATGCCGCGCAGATAAAAACATCCCGGAAGGTCAGCGCCAGGCAGTGGCAACTTCCTCACACGCGCGCCTGTCGCCAGCACCAGTTTGGAATAGGCGAGTTCACTGCCGTCACTCAGCTTTACTGTCTTTCGCGCCCGGTCAATCGCCGTTGCCGTGGTATGGAGCCGTAACGTGCATTTTGCTTCTGTGTAAAACTCTTCCGGCTTGATAAAAAGGCGCTCCCTTGCGAGTTCGCCGGCCAGAAACGCTTTCGACAGTGGCGGACGCTGATACGGGATATGGGGCTCATCGCCCACAATGGTGATGGTGCCTTGATAGCTTTCACCGCGAAGGCTGGCTGCAAGCTGCGAAGCGGCCTGGCCTGCCCCTACGATAACGACCGAATCGGCCATGGCGTTTTCCCAGCGTGTCAATCGAACGCCCATTGCGTTAGCACGGGCTTGGGCCGCCAATCAACTGCACGCGGGTGCCGTTTTGGGTGAATTGCTGTGGCATTGAAGTAGCGGCATTGCCCGGGTAGAAGGACCAATGTTTGCTCGTGCGATGGTTATGGCTGGCGATAGTTTTTTTATACAGTTGGTACTCACGTCTGAACCTGAGACAGTCGCTCTTGGGGCGCGGATTGCTGAGATGCTTCGACCTGGCGACATGGTTGGTTTGGCTGGGAATCTGGGGGCCGGCAAAACCACGTTGGCTCGCGCGCTTGTCAGGCATCTTTTGCCTGGCGAAGAGGTGCCCAGCCCAACTTTTACATTGGTGCAAATCTATGATGTCCGGCAGTTCAAGATTTGGCATGCCGATCTCTATCGGGTGAAAGCCCGTAGCGAGCTGCGTGAGCTTGGCTTTGAGGAAGCGCTTGAAGACGGCGTTTTGCTGGTCGAGTGGCCCGACCGGATGGCGGAGGACCTGCCCGATGATCGATTGGATGTGATTATGGAAGTGGATGACGGCGCAGAGGACCGGCGTGTCAAGCTCATCGGTCGCGGGTCATGGGCGTTACGCGTGAAATCCTTGGCGGGAGCGGCATGACCCAAGCACCCGTGCGGCAGTCGCTTATGACGGCATTTATCGACAAGGCTGGATGGAGTGGCGCCGAGCTTCGTCCGCTGGCCGGTGATGCCTCGACACGGCGCTATGTCCGGTTGGTGCGCGGCGCGCATACGGTATT
>JANOFD010000501.1:0-5693 GCA_031413455.1 Rhodobiaceae bacterium | reverse complement strand
AGGAATTCTCCGGTTACGCCCGCCAGCTTGAACTCGGCATAGAACGCGTCTTCTCAGCCCTGCCCCGCCTGTATCCCTTGGCGCAAGGCGGCACCGCCGTCGGCACCGGCTTGAACGCCTTGCCGGGCTTTGCCGAACGCTTCGCTGACGAAACCTCGAAGATCACTGGCTACCCCTTCATCACCGCCATCAACAAATTCGAAGCCTTGGCGGCGCACGATTCGCTCGTCGAATTCTCAGGCGTCTTGAACACACTCGCCGCCTCGCTGTTCAAAATCGCCAACGACATTCGCCTGCTGGGCTCAGGCCCGCGTTCAGGCCTTGGCGAACTGATCCTTCCCGAAAACGAACCTGGCTCCTCGATCATGCCCGGCAAAGTCAATCCGACCCAAGCCGAAGCCCTCACCATGGCTTGCACGCAGGTGATGGGCAACCATGTCACGATCACCATTGCCGGCAGCCAGGGCCACATGGAGCTCAACGTCTTCAAGCCCGTGATGATCCACAATTTGCTGCAATCGATCCGCCTCATCGGCGACGCCGCCGTCAGCTTCACCGATCATTGCGTCGCCGGGATCCAGCCCAACCGCAAGCACATCGACGAACTCATGCGCCGCTCGCTCATGCTGGTCACCGCCCTCGCACCCAAAGTCGGTTACGACAACGCCGCCAAGATCGCCAAAACCGCCCACAAAAACGGCACCACCTTGCGCGAGGAAGCGGTGAAAGCAGGCCTCATCACTGGCGAAGAGTTCGACCGCATTGTCCGTCCAGAGGACATGATCGGTCCCCATTGAAACGGTCTGTCACAATTTCGGGCCACAGAACCAGCGTCTCCCTCGAAGCGGAGTTTTGGACGGCCCTCACCGCAATCGCAGCGCATGAAAAGCAGCCGCTGGCCCAACTGATTGATGGCATCGACAAGCGCCAGGGCCGGGGCAAAAATCTCTCAAGCGCACTGCGCATATTTGTTCTGAAGCACCATCAAAAGCAAAAGGCATGACATGGGCGACGTTGTAAACCTGAACCAAAAACGAAAAGCGCGCGTCAAAGTCGCCGCTGAAAAAACCGCCGCCAACAATCGCGTTAAACACGGCACACCGAAGTCGCTACGCAAGCTCACCGATTCCGAACGGAATAAAGCCAACCGCAATATCGACGACAAACGCCTCGATGACTAACGGACCCTATAGCGGCCTGAAAATCGTCGACTGCACCCGCGTCCTTGCGGGCCCATACTGTACCATGATGCTTGCCGACCAGGGTGCGACCGTCATCAAGGTCGAGATCCCGGACTATGGCGACGACTCGCGCCACATCGGCCCCTTCATCAAAGGCAAGTCCGCCTATTACATCTCGGTCAATCGCGGCAAACATTCCATCGCCCTCGACCTCAAAGCGCCCGATGACCGCGCCGTCTTCGAACGCCTGCTCGCCGAAGCCGACATTCTGGTCGAGAACTACCGCGGCGGCACAATGGAAAAATTGGGCTACAGCTGGACGAGCCTGCACGCCCGCTACCCCAATCTCATCTACTGCGCCATCAGCGGTTTTGGCCACACGGGACCCTACAGCGACCGCCCCGCCTACGACATCGTTGTCCAGGGCATGGGCGGCATGATGAGCCTGACCGGCCACCCGGGCACACCACCAACCCGCGTCGGCACCTCAATCGGGGACATAACAGCAGGCCTATTCGCCATGTCGGCGATAGGCGCCGCCCTTTACCACCGCGAACGCACGGGCGAGGCCCAGATGATCGACATTTCCATGCTCGATTGCCAAGTGGCCCTTCTCGAAAACGCCATCGCCCGCACAATCGCCACCGGCAAACCGCCGGGCCTGCTCGGCTCGCGCCACCCCTCGATCACGCCGTTCGCCGCGTTTGAGACAGAGGACCAGCACATGATCATTGCCGCCGGCAACGATCAGCTCTTCGCAAAACTGTGCGAAGCCATCGCTGCCCCTGCGCTAGCGAAAGACCCGCGCTACCAAACCAACGACAAGCGCAACCTGCATCACGCCGAACTCGCGCAAGATTTGGAACGCGTGTTGAAAACCAAACCCGCCGCTCACTGGGTCACAGCCATCGAAGCCGCAGGCGTGCCCTGCGGCCCCATCAACAACGTCGCCCAAGTCATGGCCGACCCGCACGTGCACGCCCGCAACATGATTGTATCCGTCGAAGACCCCGACATCGGAACGCTCAGCCTCGCAGGAAACCCGATGAAACTATCCGCCTTCCCAGACGCAAAAACCCGCCCATCAGCGCAAAAGCTGGATGAGCGGGGACATGATATTCGCCAAAAAGGCTTTGCCGCGATTGAGAACTGAACCTCAGTTCAACATGCCGGCGAAGTGATAGCTGAATGTCAACTCAACCGTGTCCAGGTCCGGCTCAATGCCGATATCGTAAAGATTGCTTGCAGCTCTGAAACTTACACGCTCCTCGTCCAAAGAGTAATGCCGCCATTCAAAGCCCATTGTCGTTCTATCGCCAATCATGAACGAGGCGCCGAGCCCATAGGTAAATCCCGAAAAATCAACGTCGTGACTTTCAGCGGTGGACGGTGCAGCCGTCGTAAAATCAATGGAAGAATCGCCCTCCATCCACGCCCAACCTGCGGTCGCATAGAGCAAAGTGCTTTGCCAGGCCAGCCAACCGCCACGCGCGCGCAATGTAATAATCGAGTCCAGGCTCAGCGTATTGCGGTCATCAGTACCTGTACCGGTTCCGTTGTCAGAACCCGACACGTCAATGAAGTTGTAGTCAACGATGCCGCCAAAGACGAAATTGCCGGACTGATGATTATACCCGGCATGAACACCACCTTGCAGAGCGCTCAGCTTGTAATCGCCTCGCGGAGTCGAAAGCGCCAAGCCAACATTCGCGCTTTGCGCCGAGTCCGCGTCGCCAAATGCATCGCCAATCTGCACCCCGGCGAAGAACCCCTGAAATCCCTCAGCCGACGCCGGCGCCACAGCTCCAGCTATCGCGAGCGCTCCAAATGATATGGCTGCCAACTTGCTCATGAAATTCCACTCCCTTCACTCGTCCGGTTTCTCAAAGCCATCGTCACCGATCATGGTTAACCAGCTATGCACTCACGATCACTAGCGCATAGATATAGCTATAGACATGGCTAACTGAGACTATATCTAGGGACGCGGCCTTTCAGCCTACAAATTCGACGTAGAAAACCAACGCCCTGTTACGCCAAAAGCACAATACGCACCGTGGATATGGCAACAGCGCACAGCCTTCGCTCACCCGTAACCATGCTAGTCATTGAGTGAATCATGACTCAAACCTCCCTCGCCCCAACGCCCGCCATCGCGGAACCCGATTATTTGCGCGGCCTCAACTAGGCCCAGCGCGAAGCCGTGCTTGCCACCGACGGCCCGGTGCTCGTGCTGGCCGGCGCCGGCACCGGCAAGACCCGCGTGCTGACCACCCGGCTTGCCCACCTCATCGCCTCGCGCAAGGCCTGGCCCAGCCAAATCCTCTCGGTGACCTTCACCAACAAGGCCGCGCGCGAGATGATCCACCGCACCGGTGCCGTCATCGGCAGCGCGGTCGAGGGCATGCCCTGGCTCGGCACCTTCCACTCCATCTGCGCCAAGCTGCTGCGCCGCCACGCCGAACTCGTCGGCCTCAAACCCAACTTCTCCATCCTCGACATGGACGATCAGCTGCGCCTCATCAAGCAGGTGATCGAGGCCGCCCGCATCGACGACAAGCGCTGGCCCGCCCGCCACCTCGCCCAGCTCATCGACTCCTGGAAGAACCGCGCGATGACACCCAAAGATGTCCCCGCCGGAGAATCCTTCGCCTATGGCAACGGCAAAGGCGCCGAACTCTACGAGGCCTATCAACAACGCCTGAAGGCGCTGAACGCCGCCGACTTCGGCGATCTTCTGCTCGACGTCATCACCATCCTGCGCACCCACCCCGAAGTGCTCGCCGATTACCAGAACCGCTTCGCCTACATCCTGGTCGACGAATACCAGGACACCAACGTCGCGCAATATCTCTGGCTGCGCTTACTGGCCGGAACCAGACGCAACATCTGCTGCGTCGGCGACGACGACCAGTCGATCTATGGCTGGCGCGGTGCAGAGGTTGACAACATCCTGCGCTTCGAAAAAGATTTTCCCGTCGCCAAACTCATCCGGCTTGAGCGCAACTATCGCTCGACTCCGCACATTCTTGCCGCCGCCTCCGGCCTCATCGCCGCCAACAAAAGTCGCCTCGGCAAAACACTGTGGACCGAACTGCCGCAGGGCGAGCGCGTCTCGGTACGCGGCGTCTGGGACGCCGAAGAAGAAGCCCGCACCATTGCCGGCGACATCGAACAGGTCTCGCGCAATCGCGGCAAGCTCAGCGACATTGCCATCCTCGTGCGCGCCTCGTTCCAGATGCGCAGCTTCGAAGAACGCTTCGTGCAATTGGGCATTCCTTACCGCGTCGTCGGCGGCCCGCGCTTCTATGAGCGCCAGGAAATTCGCGACGCGCTTGCTTACCTGCGCGTCATCGCCCAGCCCGATGACGACCTGGCGTTTGAGCGCATCTTCAACAAACCCAAGCGTGGCCTGGGCGATTCAGCACTTCAGGCCGTGCACAAGATGGCCCGCGCCCTCAACAAACCGCTGCTGCCGGCAACGCAAGCCCTGGTCGAAACCGACGAAGTCCCCGCCCGCGCCCGCAGCGCCCTGCGCCAACTCGTGCAGCAATTCGCGCGCTGGAGCGATCAGGCCACCGCCCTCAGCCACATGGAGCTTGCCGAAATCGTCCTCGACGAAAGCGGCTACACGGCGATGTGGCAGACCGATCGCTCGCCCGAAGCCCCTGGCCGCTTGGACAACTTGAAAGAACTTGTTCGTTCCATGGAAGACTTCGACTCCCTCGGCGGCTTCCTCGAACACGTCTCGTTGGTGATGGAGATCGAACAATCCGACAGCGTCGACAAGGTCACCATCATGACCCTGCACGGCGCCAAAGGCCTCGAATTCCCCACCGTTTTCCTGCCCGGTTGGGAAGACGGGTTGTTCCCCAGCCAACGCACGATGGACGAAAGCGGCCTGCAAGGTATCGAAGAAGAACGCCGCCTCGCTTATGTCGGCCTGACGCGCGCCAAAGAACGCGCCAGAATTTCCTTCGCCGCCAACCGCCGCATCCACGGCCAGTGGCAAAGCGCCATGCCGTCACGCTTCATCGCCGAACTACCGCCGGAGTCAGTCATCGTCGAAAGCGAAACCGGCATGCCCTACGGCAACGCCACCCTCTCCGCCGCTCCAAGTTTCGACAGCACCTATTCCTCACCCGGCTGGCAACGCGCTCAACAACGCCGCGGCGAAACCTTCGGCTCACGCCCCACCATCGAAGCCCACGCCGAACTCGTTGCCACCTCCGACCCGCAAGCCGAAACCTACCAACGCGGCGAACGCGTCTTTCACCAAAAATTCGGCTACGGCCAAGTCACCGCCATCGACGGCAACAAACTGACGGTGAGGTTCGAAAAAGCCGGCGAAAAGCGCGTCATCGCCAACTTCGTCGCCCGCGCATGAGGCTGTGTCCCCTCATCCGACACGCCGCGAAGTGCGGCGCGCCACCTTCTCCCGCAAGCGGGCGAAGGGCTTGTTTTTTTGTTAGCCCTTCTCCCTCTGGGAGAAGGTGGATCGCCGCCCTTCGC
>JANOFD010000500.1:0-4366 GCA_031413455.1 Rhodobiaceae bacterium | reverse complement strand
ACTTCCTGCCGTGGAACTCGAAAAAGCAAGTTGACGCCGCAATCATGAAAGCGCTGGCGATGCAGAAAACGTCCACACCATGATCGACTCCACCGGCACAGCTCTCTTTGTATTGGGCACGAGCCCGTGGGCAGTGGCACTCGCCATCATCGCAGCGACGTTTGTCCTCGAAGACGTCGCAATTGTCGCCGCCGCACTCCTGGCTGCCGATGGAACAATCACACCTTCCCTCGCACTCGCAGCATTAGTCACCGGTATTTTCGCAGGCGATCTCGCCCTCTATGGCCTGGGTGCGGCTGCGCGCTCACAAGCATGGGCGCGCCGCTTCATCGGCGAACGCCGGATGAATAAAGGCAGAGCCTGGCTGAAGCGCCGCTACATCAGCGCCCTTATAGGTGCACGCTTTATGCCCGGATTCCGCCTGCCAACCTACGCCGCCAGCGGCTTCCTGCAGCTGCCGTTTTTTCCATTTGCAGTTGTCGCGGCCCTTGCCGGGTTAGTCTGGACGACAATCGTCTTCACGCTGATATTTTCCTTTGGCCTCATGATTGTGGATGAATTGGGAGTCTGGCGTTGGCTGATCGCCGCCGCTTTGCTGACCCTGGTGTTCTTTGGTCCCCGTCTGACCGAGATGCTGCTTCCATCTGCTGCTCGAGACTCTCAAGGTGAATGACCGCGCGCGCAATGAAGTGCGCCTCCCGCAGCAAGGCATGCCGCCCTTCGACATGGCGGGGCCGCCTGTTTCATACTTCGAATTTTGGCCGCAACATTTTTTCTACGCTCCGATGTTGCTCTATTGGGTATGGCTGTCTGTGCGCCATACCGGGATCACGTTGCCCACCATTTCCAACCCGCTTTTTCCGATGGGCGGCTGGATCGGCGAATCCAAATGTGCGGTGTTTGCGCACGCAGGAGCGCTCGCCCGTCAATTCATCGCGCCTTGGGCGCTGCTCCAGCGGTCCAATGGCCTCACCGCCACCCAGGCACTCGACACGGCAAACAAAGCCGGATTGAAATTTCCCTTCATCGCCAAACCCGACATGGGCTGCAGAGGTGCTGGCGTGCGGCGCATCCACACCACCGAAGAACTTGGCGCCTACATCGAGGCATTTCCAACCGGCGAAAACATTGTCCTCCAGGCGCTTGCCGATTTCGAACCGGAAGCCGGCATCTTCTACATCCGAAAGCCAAACGAAAGCCGCGGTCAGATCACCTCCATAACATTGAAGTACTTTCCCTATGTCTACGGCAACGGCGTTTCAACTCTGGCCGAACTCATCGCATCCGATCCACGTGCCGGAAAACTTCAACACATCTACCTGCCCCGCCACCGCGACCGCTTGGACTGGATCATCCCCAAAGGCCACCCCTTCCGCATCGCCTACGCCGGCAGCCACAGCCGCGGCACGATTTTTCGCAACGGCAATCACCTGATCACCAAAGCGATGACAGACACCTTCGACCGCATTGCCAAAGACATCAAAGAATTCTATTTCGGCCGCTTCGACGTCCGCTTTGCTTCCATCGAAGACCTGCAAGCCGGCCAAAATTTCACCATTGTCGAAGTCAACGGTGCAGGCGCCGAAGCCACCCACATCTGGGACCGCAAGACCACATTGCCCGAGGCCTATGGCGCCCTTATGCAACAATACAAGGCCCTGTGGGAAATCGGCGCCCAGAACGCCAAGCGCGGCTTCAAACCAGCACGCCTGAGCGACCTCATCAAAGCCTATCGCCACGAAGTCAAACTTTGGGCACAATACCCCCTGACCGAATGATTTGGCAGGAACGATGCGCGCAGAAAAACCTTTGCCCGAAGTCGACGAGTTCTCCTACGCCTCGCCCGAAGACCCGCGCTTCAAGCGCCTGGTTATTCAACTGATCGAGCGCATATCCGGGCAGCCCGAACTCAAGCGCATGTATCTCGAACACCAGAACCACCCCCGACAGGGCGAAAGCTTCTGGCAAGCCGCAGTCCGCAACCTCAGACTCAACATCGATGTCAACGAAGATGCGCTCAGCGAAATTCCAGCCACCGGCCCCGTCATCCTGGTCGCCAATCATCCATTCGGTGTCCTTGACGGGTTGATGATCTGCTGGCTGGTCGCGCGCGTGCGCAATGACTTCAAGGTGCTCACCAACGCACTGCTCAACCGTGCCGAAGAGATCAAGCCGTTCTTGCTACCCATCGATTTCGAAGAAACCAAAGCAGCGCTCGAAACCAACATCAAAACGCGCGCCGAGGCCAAGGCCTTGCTTGAGAAGGGCGGCGCTTTGGTGATTTTCCCTGGCGGCACAGTCTCAACCACGCCCACTCTGCTTTCCCGCACAGCCAAAGACCCAGAGTGGAAAACCTTTACCGCCCGCATGATCGTGCAAGGCAAAGCCCCTGTCGTGCCGGTATTTTTCGCCGGACAAAATTCACGGCTGTTTCAAATCGCCAGTCACGTCAGCATGACCTTGCGTCTGTCGCTTCTCTTCAAGGAAGTGCACGACCGCATTGGCAACGGCATCACGTTGCGCATCGGCAAACGCATCCCCTACGAAGACCTCAAGGCGATCAGCGACCGCAAAAAGCTGATGGAGTTCTTGCGCGACAAAACCTATGAACTCGACGCGACTGTGCCCAAAACCTCAAAGCGTACCCGCCGCCGCAAGCAGCTTGTCGAATAAACGGTCAAGCTGTCCGCGCTCGGCCGCACTCAGCGTCGCCGTCACCTTGAGTTCATAGCCGAGCGCCAAAGGGACGATCTCGACATAGACGTGGTGGCCTTCCTCCGTCAAAAATAAATGCCGCGCCCGCCGGTCGCCCTCGACCGCACGTTGCTCCACGCGGCGGGTCGTCTGCAATCGTGCGACGGCCCGGCTCACCTGCACCTTGTCCATCGCCGTACGCTCGGTCACATCAGCCGCAGTCAACCCCGGAAAGCGGCCAAGCACCGCCATCACCCGCCATTCTGGAATCGTCAGCTGAAAGCGTTCCTCATAAAACTTCGCGATACGGCGACTGACGATGTTCGACAAAACGGAAAGCCGGTATGGCAAAAAGTGTTCCAGCACCAATTGCGGCTCATGCGGAAGGCGCTTGCCCTCAGACCGCATCATTTTGCCTTTCGGGCGCCGCCGCCGCAAAAGCCGGATGCTCCCGGCAGGCTTTGTCAATGCGCACCAGAGTTGGAAACGCATCGACCGGAACCTTGAACCTGTAGGCATTCGCCATCTGCGGCACCAAGCATATGTCTGCCAGTGTCACGCCATCGCCGTGACAATAGCGGCCAGTTTCCGTCGCGCCGCTCAAAAGCATTTCAAGCGCCGTGAACCCGCGCGTGATCCAATAGCCATACCACTTCGTCAGGATATCTTCGTCGCTGTGCCCCATCTCCTTCAGCAACTGGCGAGCGCTTATGTTGTTGATCGGATGAATATCGCAGGCGATAGCATAAGCAATCTGGCGAACCCGCGCCCGCTCCAGCGGATAGCTGGGCAGCAGCGCCGGCAACGGATAGGTCTCGTCAAGATACTCAATGATCGCAAGCGATTGCCCGATGGCCTGTCCATCAACCTCAAGCGTCGGAATCAATTCCTGCGGGTTGATGGCTTTGTAGGCCGCCGAATGCTGTTGCCCGCCATCCTTGATCAGATTGATTGAAGCCCGGTCATAGACAATACCCTTCAGGTTCAGGGCAATCCGCACCCGGTAAGCCGCAGACGAAAATCCATAGTCATAAAGCTTCATAGCGGCGAACCTTCTGATCGATAGCGCCAAACACAGTTTGGCCGTCAGGCAATTTCATCTCAATACGGACCCGGTCGCCAAAGCGCATGAACGGCGTCTCCGGTTTGCCGGTAGCAATCGTCTCCAGCATCCGCCGTTCGGCGATACAGGCAGAGCCGCATCTGTGATCGGCGTTCGACACCGTACCCGAGCCCACAATCGATCCCGCCTCAAGCTCGCGAGTTTTGGCAGCATGTGCGATCAACTCGGCAAACGAGAATGTCATGTCAGTGCCCGCGTCCGGCGCACCAAAGCGCTCACCGTTCAGTTCAACCAGCAACGGCAGATGCACTTTGCCATCGCGCCAGTGCGGCCCCAACTCATCCGGTGTCACCGCAACCGGCGAAAAGGCCGACGCCGGTTTCGCATGAAAAAAGCCAAAGCCTTTCTCGAGTTCCTTCGGAATCAAATTTCTCAAACTCACATCGTTGACCAACATCAAGAGCCGCACATGACCCAGAGCCTGCGCAGGCATTACACCCATCGGCACATCGCCGGTGATGACGGCAACCTCACCTTCCATATCAATGCCCGATGCCTCATCCGCGGCCACGATATCATCCTCGGGCCCAACAAAGCTGTCAGACCCGC
>JANOFD010000499.1:0-6237 GCA_031413455.1 Rhodobiaceae bacterium | reverse complement strand
CGAAATAGACGCCACCGGTGAGCTCACGCACAATCATGATGTCGAGCCCTGAGACGATTTCCGGTTTCAGGGTTGAAGAGTGTTTGAGGGCGTCGAAGCAGATTGCCGGTCGCAGGTTAGCGAAGAGGCCCAGGTCCTTGCGCAGGCGCAAGAGGGCTGCTTCGGGGCGTTTGGCATACGGGATGTCGGCCCAGCGCGGGCCGCCTACCGCGCCGAACAGCACTGCACTTGCGTCCATCGCCTTTTGCATGGCCGCTTCGGTGACGGGCGTGCCGTGCACGTCGAACGAGGCGCCGCCGACGAGCTCGCGCTCAATGGTGAAATTGGTTTTGCGCCTGGTGTTGAACCAGTTGATGAGGCGCGCGACCTCGGCCATCACTTCGGGGCCGATGCCGTCGCCGGGGAGGAGGAGAAGGGACTTTGCCATTGCTTACGCGATATTCCTTCATTTGCCCGAGCGCACCTGAAATTGCTCAACTTGCGCGAGGCCCATTGTCTCACGCCTGCCCTAGTCTTTAATGTCGCCCTTCAATGTGGCGTGACCTTCTTCCAGTTTGTTTGCCTTCTTGACGATGCCGAGTGCCTGACTGGCATAGGCCAGGGGCGCTGCGGCGACGGTCATCAGCCAGACGATGGCGGCGAGCGCCTTGCCGAAGGTCCACAAAATCACGATCAACAACCATTGCAAGAACAGCGCGGCCAGCCCAGCGAACAGCGGAACGAGTGCCGCCCACAAGACCCAGCCGATCGGCGACCATTCTTCGCCGACGCGCTCGCCGGTTGAGGTGAGCCGAGTGTCGCCGGTGCGCTCGACGACTTCGCTGGCTGCGTACATGCCGATGGGCAGCGTCAGCAGATAGACCACCCGCCCCATCCAGCCCGTCTCGTACCAAACCTCAAGCACCGTTTGCAGCAGCGTGACCACGGGCCAGAAAATCTGCGTGAACCCTTCGAGCCCATAGCGTTCCATCAGCGGACCGATCGAGGCCGTCGCGTCGCAATTGCCAGTGACGCCGCCGTCGACGAAGGCGACGCTGCAGCCCGTGAGATTGTAGTAGTACGCGCCGATCGCGTTCAGCGGGTTCAACACCTTGAGGTCCGAGAGCAGCGTCGCGGAAAGCTCGCGCAGCGGCGCCACGATCTCCAACTCGCCGAGCCACTGGCCGATCAGCGCGACGGCCACCGCCGCCAGCAAATACGGCCACGACGGCAGCCGGCGCAGCGGCAACCGCCTGATCAACAAGTGCAAGCCCCGCGAAGCCGCCATTTTCAAGTCCATTGCTTACATCCACGGCGCCGAGGCGCGGCGTTTGGCTTCGAAGTCGTCGATTTGCTTTTCGCGGCGGAGCGTCAGGCCGATGTCGTCCCAACCGTTCAGGAGACATTGCTTGCGGAAGGCATCGACGTCGAATTTGATCATGCCGCCGTCGGGGCCGCGGATTTCTTGTTTTTCGAGGTCGACGGTGACGACGGCGTTGGCGCCGCGCGAGGCGTCGTCCATCAGCTTGTCGATGTCGTCTTGCGGCAGGACGATGGGCAAGATGCCGTTCTTGAAGCAGTTGTTGTAGAAGATGTCGGCGAAGCTGGGCGCCATGACGCAGCGTATGCCGAAGTCGAGCAACGCCCACGGCGCGTGCTCGCGGCTTGAACCGCAGCCAAAATTTTGACCGGTGACCAAAATCTGCGCCTTGCGGTAGGCAGGCTTGTTGAGCACAAAATCGGGTAGTTCCTTGCCGTCCTGCGAGTAGCGCATCTCATCGAAGAGGTGCTTGCCAAGGCCGGTTCTTTGAATGGTCTTCAAAAACTGCTTCGGGATCAGCATGTCGGTGTCGACATTGACCATCGGGAGGGGGGCGGAGACGGCTGTGAGGGTGGTGAATTTTTGCATCTTCGAGCTCGTGCTAGCGGTTGCCCGCGTCTTTCACAAACGCAGTGAAATCTGACCAGTGTTCGACCTTGAAGGCGCGAATGTCGCGCACGCAATCGGCGAACCACGGTAGATGCTTCAGAGCATCAATCGCCGAGAACAAATTCGCCAGGTCATCATTCGGCGTAATGTAAAGGCTTCCCTGAACGCGGCTGAATCCGTACTTACCCAGTGCACTGCCGATGTCGCTGTAGGCTTGCGAAACGCCTTTCGGGTGAACATTCGCAGTGATCTGGACTACAAGATCAAACGCAATTGCGAACATCAGGACTCTTTCGGGTCGTCGATGATCGACGAGAAAGGATAGTCCAGTTCCTCTCCACTTTCGACGACACGGATGCGCATCAATACGTCACCGTCTGCCGTTTCTTTACCAGTCGCTACGATTTCATAGACCGGGCCCATCGGTCCGAAACGGCGAAACGCTCCGACGAAACGCGGCGGTTGAGGCGTGAAGCGTGGGTTCAGGTTCATACGGGAAACCTACAACAAGACTATAATAATTGCGAGGAGCTAAACGCAAATTTACCAACGTGCCGGCTCTACCCCTTGCCAGCTGCGGACGCCCGCGGTCCCAGGGTTAGAGTTCCCTTACATCGGTTAGGCGCCCTTTGATCGCTGCTGCCGCGGCCATGGCGGGGGACATCAGGTGGGTGCGGCCTCCTCTGCCCTGCCTTCCTTCGAAGTTGCGGTTCGAAGTGGAGGCGCAGCGTTCTTGGGGTTCCAGCTTGTCGGCGTTCATGGCCAGACACATGGAACAGCCGGGTTCGCGCCATTCGAAGCCAGCGTCCAGAAAGATTTTGTCGAGGCCTTCTTGTTCGGCTTGTTCCTTCACGAGGCCAGAGCCGGGGACGATCATGGCGCCGACGTGGGGGGCTACTTTCTTGCCCTTCACCAGTCTGGCCACTTCGCGGAAATCTTCGATGCGGCCGTTGGTGCATGAGCCGATGAAGACGCGGTCGATCTTCACAGTCGTCATCGCGGTACCGGGTTTGAGACCCATGTACTCGAGCATGCGTTCGAGGGCGGCGCGGCGTTGCGCGTCAGGTTCGGTCGATGGATCGGGGACGTGGCCGGTGATGGGGACGACGTTTTCGGGCGAGGTGCCCCAGGTGACGAGCGGCGGGATTTCGGCGGCGTCGAGTTTTACTTCGACGTCGAACTTTGCGTCGTCGTCGGATTTCAGCGTGCGCCAGTAATGGAGCGCGCCTTCCCAGCTGGCGGCCTTGGGCGCATGTGGACGGCCCATCAAATATTTGAACGTTGTTTCATCGGGCGCGATGAGGCCTGCGCGGGCGCCGGCTTCGATCGACATGTTGCAGACGGTCATGCGGCCTTCCATCGACAGGGCGCGGATCGCGCTCCCTGCGTATTCGATGACGTGGCCGGTGCCGCCGGCGGTGCCGATCCTGGCGATGATGGCGAGGATGATGTCCTTGGCCGTCGTGCCGGGGGCTAGTTGCCCGTCGACGGTGACGCGCATGTTCTTGGCGGGGCGCGTTTGCAGCGTTTGGGTCGCGAGCACGTGTTCGACTTCGCTGGTGCCGATGCCGAAGGCGAGCGCGCCGAAAGCGCCGTGCGTCGAGGTGTGGCTGTCGCCGCAGACGATGGTTTGGCCCGGCAGCGTCAGGCCCTGTTCGGGGCCGACGATGTGGACGATGCCCTGGCGGATGTCGTCCATCGCGTAATAGGTGACGCCGAATTCCTTGGCGTTGTTTTCCAAGGTCGCGACTTGCAGGGCAGACTCGGGATCGGCGATGCCCTTCGAGCGATCGGTGGTGGGTACGTTGTGGTCAGCGACGGCGACGGTCAGCTCTGGGCGGCGGACCTTGCGCTTGGCGAGGCGCAAGCCTTCGAAGGCCTGGGGGCTTGTGACCTCATGCACGAGATGGCGGTCGATGTAGAGAATTGCGGCCTCACCCGGTTCGTCGTGAACGAGGTGGGCGTCCCAGATCTTGTCGTAAAGGGTGGAAGGAGGGAGGGTGCTTGCGGTCATGGGAGGCTTCATAGCCGCTTGCAGCGGTTTGGAAAACACGCAAATTTGGGCCCGAGATGAAATCACAATCCGACCCGTTGAAAGCAAACCGCCTAATTCTGCGCCGCTGGCGTAAGGAAGACCTCGCGCCGTTCGGCGAGATGAACGCGGACCCGTTGACCATGCGGTTCATGCCGGGGGTGATGACGGCCGACGAGACGCGGCTGCAAATGGAGCGGTTCGAAGAGCACCATCGCCTGCACGGGTTTGGGGTTTGGGTGCTGGAAGCACCGGGTGTGGCGCCGCTCGTTGGCTTTACCGGACTGCAGCGGGTGACTTTTGAGGCACCGTTTACGCCGGCGATCGAGGTTGGGTGGCGGCTGGCGCCCGCGTATCGGGGCCGGGGTTATGCGACGGAGGCGGCGAAGGCGGCGCTTCGATATGGGTTCGAGGCGCTGGCGCTCGATCAAATCGTCTCGTTTACTGTGGCGGCGAACACGGCGTCATGGGGGGTGATGGAGCGCATCGGGATGGTGCGCGATGTGGGCGGGGATTTCGATCATCCGCGGTTGCCGGTGGGGCATGCGCTGAGGCGGCACATTTTGTATCGGATGAGCCGAGCGGATTGGTCAGCTGGGGCTTGAGAGAAGGTGCGGTTGCGCGGGATTACATCCCCGGAATTTTAACGCGAGGCGTTAGATTTCCGGTGATGATCGTGCGCCGAACTCCATACCGAATTTCGTTCAAGTGACGCCGGACAACGCGCACACGCCGTTCAAAACGGGCGGCAACGCAGTCTGGGAGTGCGGGCGTCCCGGATCCTGCAAATGTCATGAAATTATTCGGGAGCGGGGCCTGCGGCAGGGGGAGGTAGGCGCTTGATCGTGGAATCGACCATGGCCTGCACTTTTGCGGAATAGTGAGTTCTCGCTTTCTGCCACCATTGCTGAACACCGGGATTGCGAAACAGGGTGCTGAATGGTTGTACGACATCGGCGTCGGGCGAGGAGTCTATTTGGATGCACATGGAGTGGTTCATCACGGCATGCTCCAGCATTGTGGCAAAGCGAAAGCGATCGAGAAGTTCGAGTTTTGCGAAATCGCGCAACCCCGTCTTGAATATCCTTGCCACTTCCGGGTCGGACATCAGCAAAATGCGGAAACTCTGAATGTCGGCGGCGAGTGCGACGAGGCGAGCTTCGCGGGCCGAGGCTTGATAGACGCGGAACTGGAGTGCCGCGTAGATCAGCGAGACGATGATGGCTAGGGCTGCGATGATCTGGCTGGCGAAAGCGAGTTCTTCGAGTGACATGGAGTGGGGTTTCCGCGGGTGGCTGGAGTTTGAAGAAGTCAGAGGGTTCACGCAAAGACGCAAAGAAGGAAAAACGATATCGCGCCGTCGGGCACTTTGCTTCGTCGGGAAATGATGGCGCTACGCGCCGGGTGTAGTTCCTTCTTCTTTGCGTCTTTGCGGCTTTGCGTGAGTCTTTACTTTCTGCTTGCTCACGATGCGGCGGCGTTTGCTTTGATGTCGGCGAGGGTCTTTAGCCAGAGGGCGTGAGAGTCCACGCTGCTGCGGACAGGTTGGTTGGCGATCAATTCTTTTTCGACCGTTTCGACTTGTTGCGGATCCATCCCCGGACGCAGCAGTTGCCATGCCGCCCTGACTGCTGGAGACGAAAATGAAATCTTTCCAAAATGGCGAGATCGCCGGACGGCTGCAGGATCAAGCAACCCGGCACTTTGCTGGCGTAGTTGATCTTCGAGACTGAGAACGTTGATCATGATGAAGGAGCGCAGTTGAAACAACTCTTCGGCCGACATCGTCTCCGGCGCTTGATCTGCTTTGGCCATCACCGCCGCCATGTGGGGCTCTGCCAGATGTTGGAATATTCCGATGATGCGATCGGCGCGGGCCTGATGCATGGCGGCGCGTTGGGTTTTGTCGTTCTGGCGCAACTGCAGGCCGACGAAGATCAGTGACGCGACGACAGCGACGCCTGCGATGATCTGGCTGATGAGAGAGGCGTCTTCGAGGGTCATGAGGCCGGGGTCCCGGGTTCAAGTAGCTGGGCGCCACTTTATCCGTATTGGCGCCCCGCGCTTCCAACACGGCTCATTTCAACGAGACAGAGATCTATGCCGCTTCGCCGGGTTTGGCGGGGCGGGGGTCTTTGCGTTCGACGATGCGGGCTTTTTTGCCGGTGAGGCCCTTCAGATAATAGAGCTTGGCTCTACGGACGCGGCCGCGGCGGAGGACTTCGACCGAGTCGACGAGCGGGCTGTAGACCGGGAAAATACGCTCGACGCCTTCACCGTAGGAGAGTTTGCGGAC
>JANOFD010000498.1:0-4797 GCA_031413455.1 Rhodobiaceae bacterium | reverse complement strand
GGCCAAGCACTGATTCTTGGCGGTGAGGCTGCACCCGGGTGGGTCCCGCGTCAGCGCAGCAGCACAAGAGTGCTGCGGCGCGCGCGGGATGACATCCCTTTGTTGTATTGGAAATGTGTGCATGCGGTAGCGCTTGCGGGGGCCAAGTGGCTGCGCAGCTCTTGTGGCTCGCAGACGATGCGGGAGCTGTGCCGCGTAGGGGCTGGCTGGCGCAGATCGGAAATTCCAGCCGCTGGATAAGCTATTCCGGCATCGCCTGCTTCAATCGCCCACCCAGGCGTACGGGGTCGATGCGTTTGGCGAGGCCTGTCGTGTCGTCGGTTTCGAGGAAGGCGCCGCAGACGGTGGCCGGTCCTTGGGCGGGATTGAAGCGGCCGGAGGAAATCTTGCGGACGAAGCGGTTGATGGGTTCGCTTTTTTCCATGCCGATGACGCTGTCGTAGTCGGCGCAGGCGCCGGCATCGGTTTGGTAGGCGGTGCCGCCGGGCAGGATTTGTGCGTCGGCGGTGGGCACGTGGCTGTGGGTGCCGATGACGAGGCTGGCTCTGCCGTCGCAATAATGACCCATCGCCATTTTTTCCGAGGTGGCTTCGGCGTGGATGTCGACGATGGCGGCATCGCAGCCCAACCCCAAGCGGCAGCTTTCAAGTTCGTGATCGACGGCGGCAAAGGGGTCGTCGAGCGCGTCCATGAAAACGCGGCCCATGGCGTTGATCACCAGAATATTTTTACCTGATTGGGTTTCGTAGAGCCCGACGCCGCGGCCGGGTGCACCTTTGGGGTAATTTACGGGACGCAACAGACGGCGCTCGGAATCGAACACTTCAATCTTGTCGCGCTGGTCGAAGGCGTGGTTGCCGGTGGAAATGCAGTCGACTCCGGCGTGAAAGAGGCCAATACAAATTTCTTCATTGATGCCGAAGCCACCGGCGGCGTTTTCACCGTTGACGATGACAAAATCGAGCGCCAGTTTCCGGCGCAATTCGGGGACGGCTTCCATCACGGCGATGCGCCCTGCCCGGCCCACTATGTCACCCAAGAACAGTATTCTCATTCGGTGTCTTTCGTTCGTTGGCTGCAGCCTAGCAGCTTCTAGGGCCTTTCAAAGCGGATCACGCGTGTTTCGGTGACGACTGCGTCAAGTGGTTCGTCTGTTGCCTCGCGCGGCAGTTCGCCGATTTCCTGCCCGTCATAGGCTATGCCGATGGCTTTGAGCGTGCGCCGGGCGCGATGCTCGCTGAGGTAGCGATCATAATAGCCGCCGCCATAGCCCAGGCGGTAACCATGCCGGTCAAAGGCGAGCAGCGGCACAAGGATGAGATCGGGGCGGCGCTCTTTCGCCTTTGCGTCGGGCTCGGGGATGTTGAAGCGGCCGACCACGAGTGGGTCGCCGGGTTTCCAACTGCGGAAGCTCATCTTCTTTCCCTCGGTGCGCGGCAGGCAGAGGGCGTGGCTTTGGTTGGCCAGCGCCACCATCAACGGGAATGGATCGACTTCACCACGCACTGCGGCGTAGCCCGCGATGATTGCCCCTTTCATGAAGACGAAGTCCCCCAGACAACGGCGGGCGATCAGCAAGGCCGCTTTGGGGCCTGCTGTTTCAGCCGCACGGTCACGCTGAACGAGCGCTGTGTGGCGGAGTTCGATCTTGGGGTTGGGGGTGTTGGTCAAACTGTCTTCTGATAAAAGCTAAAGTGGGCGGGACCGCCATGCCGTCGAACGCTCGAAACCTCACGGGCCTGCTTAAGCAGGTGGGCGCCATTTGTCCGGGGCCACGACCCCGGTCAGAGACAGCTCCCGATGAGGACTGGTTACGGCCCCTGGGTTCTTGGATCTAACGTGCGAGGCAGTGCCCGCCCATGCCTAAGGTAGGGCTAGCGGAGGCGCGCTGCAATGTCTTCCATGCGCCGGGCGGCCGAATCCAGCAGGCCTGAGAGCTTTTCTTCGGCAGCAGCGCCACGTGTGCGCGGCTTTTGGCCGTTGTCTTTCTCCAGGAATTCACCCTTAAGGCCTGCAATTTGTTCCTCAAGGTCCTGAATTCGTTCGTTTGCGAGCTCAAACTCGTCCGCGAGCAACAACGCTGCCATGAGAAGAAGCTGCGGCTCGGCGGCTGCTTTCACTTCTTTCTTGACCTCGGCGACGCGCTGATCGATCTGCCTGGCGAGTTCGGTCAAATGCTGCTCTTCACCATCATCGCAGGCGAGCGTGTAGGTCTGATTGTTAACGCAGACGGTGATTTGGGACATGGCTGGATCCGTCTAGTGGGCGAGAACGGCACGAATTTCGCGGATCGCGCCTTCGAGGCGACCAGCGACTTCATCGGTGAAACCTTCGAGCTCAATTTTTTCGACGTTGAGCCGTGTGAGTTCGTCGGCGAGGCGGGCTCGATCTTCTTTGAGTGCATTGAGTTCACCGACGATTTCTTCGTCAAATGGCGACAGGGCGTTTCCGTTGCCGCGCTTGGCTGCAACTTCGAGCCGCTCAAGAGCGGAATTGAACCGTGTGATGGCCGAATCAATCTTTTTCATACCGAATCTGTATACGCGAATTTGGGCTTAGCGGAATCTCTTAATTCCAAGCCTCCGGAACAAAGGCTGTGGAGCGGGCAAACGAATCACACTCACGGTTGCAGGGGGGCCGCCGCAAGTTCTGTCATCAAGGCATTCGTTTGCGCTGCGATGCGGCGGAGCATTCCGATGTCGGTGCGGGTGACGGTGATGAAAATTCCCAGTTTGCGCGACGGGGCGAGGATGACGTAGTTCATGAAGCCACCACCGCCGCCGGTTTTTTGTATGACCGCCAATGTGCCCAGGCGCATGTGTAGCCAACCGAAGCCGATGGCTTGCGTGCGGCCTGCCATATCCATCGCGATCAGGCGTTTCAGTTCGCTGCGGTTCACAAGGGGTGTGAGTGAGCCCGTCTTGGACCCAAGTAGCGCACGCATCCAGCGGGTCACATCTTCCGCAGTTGAATAGACACCAGCCGTTGCTGCGGTTTCAACCGCGGGGGTGCAGGCGCGATCATCGCTGTGGCCGCCGCTCATCAGGCGGGCGCACTGCTCCGCCGTTGGCGCCAGGGTTGTGTCGTGCAGGGACAACGGCGTGGTCACGTGGGTTGCGAGTAACGTCGCGTATCCTGTCCCTGTTGCCGATACCATTGCATCGCCCAGAAACATGTAGGCGGCATTCGAGTATTGCGCGGTCGAGCCCGGCGGGCGCAGCGGGCGGATGCGTGCCAGCCAATTCCAACGCTCGCCGCGCGTGACTTGCTCAAGCGATGATGGCAGGTCGCGCGGCAAGCCGCTGACATGGGTTATGAGATCGCGCAGGGTGATGGCGCGGGAGCGATGAAACGCTGGAACACTCCGGCCGGGAGGCGCGAAGACCTGCAAGGGGCGGTCGAGTGTGATGCGCTGTTGCCCAACCAGGCGCGCCAGAATTTCGCCTGCCATGAGTTTGGAGAGCGAATTAAGGCGCAAGAGCGACGCTGCCGTGGGCGCCGCGTCATTTCCTGCATTGGCCTGGCCGAAGGCGGCAAAGTATGAGCGTTCGCCCTTCACGACGACGGCCACCATGCCTGGCGCGCGCGCTTGGCGGAAGGTGGACTGGAGATGTTTTGCGTAAGGCGCAGGCATTGCCTCGCCTGCAAAGGTGGGCGAGCCAAACAAAAACGCCAAGGCGCAAAGAGGGATGAGCTGTTTGATCATATTCCCGGCAAGCAAAACGCAACTCGATTTCCCGCAACCCTCACTCTAAATCTTGTGCCAAGGCCCCTGCCCATATGAGAAAGCGGGCTAAAGCATTCCGGACTTGTCTTCGGCGAAGCGTTCCCGCAAATACGCAGTGTACAGCATCATCTCCCCTCGAACGGCAAGGAACCGCAGAATGTTTTCGCATATCATGATCGGAACGAACAATCTGGATCGCGCCAAGGTGTTCTATGACGCAGTGCTGGGGACGCTGGGTGTTGCCCCGGGCAGCGTCGACCGCCACCGCATTTTTTACCGGACGCCAACGGGCATTTTTTCGGTGACGCAGCCCATCAACGGCGAGCCGGCGACAGTGGGCAATGGCAGCACGATCGGCTTTGCCTGCACCTCGCCCGCACAGGCCGATGCGTGGCACGCGGCCGGCCTCGCTCATGGCGGGACGGATTGCGAAAATCCTCCGGGCGTGCGCGAGGGTGCCGCCAAACTTTATCTCGCCTATCTGCGCGACCCCGACGGCAACAAGATTTGCGGCCTGCACCGCATGGGCTGAGTTGACGAGTCGTGACACACGCTCTCGGTGAAGCGTGCTTGGATTATCCAGGTGCGAACTTCTTCATGAGTGCCAGCACGGCATTGCGATCTTTGGGGGATAGGGATCCTATCCGGCGCTGAATTCGTGTCTCCGAGACCGCCGCCAACCGTGAGACGCGAACGGCGCATTTGATGGGCAGTCCCGCCTTTTGAGGATCGGTGACGAGGATGTCGTCCGCGCGTTCACCGGCGTCGGCGGAAGAAATCATGACGATCCAATAGACTTTGTGCGTGTCGTGAAGGCGTGGTGTTGAAACAACAAGTCCTGGGCGGCGCTTTGACTCGATGCCTTCGACAAATGGAAAGTCAACGGCGACTACGTCGAAACGGCTATAGGTCACGGAACGCCTCATCATCGGATTTGCTGTTCCAGTCCGAATATACTTCCTCGGAAAGTTTCAGAAACGCGGCGTCAAGACGATCAGCCTTGCTGAGCGTGATGCCCGTCTTGCCCAGTTTGAATTCCACAAAATCACCAGGTTTCAGGCCCAATTTCC
>JANOFD010000497.1:0-13007 GCA_031413455.1 Rhodobiaceae bacterium | reverse complement strand
GGCAGCACGTGCGCCAGGTCTATCTCGGGGACAGTGGTTTGCTCGCGAGCGTGCGCGAAGGGACGCTGCTGATCGATTGCTCGACCATTGATGTGGGGACAGCGCGTGAAGTTCATGCGGCCGCCAGGCTGGTGCGGGCGGAATTTCTGGATGCGCCGGTTTCGGGAGGCACCGGTGGGGCGGCGGCCGGTACGTTGACCTTTATGGTGGGCGGTGAAGATCAGGCCTTCGCGCGCGCCAAACCGGTGCTGGAGAGCATGGGCAAGAATATCTTCCACGCCGGCGGTGGCGGCAACGGGCAGGCAGCGAAGATCTGCAACAACATGCTGCTTGGGATCTCGATGATCGGAACTTGTGAGGCATTTGTGCTGGCCGAGAAACTGGGTCTGGCGCACGAGATGCTTTACAAGATTTCGTCAACGGCTTCGGGCCAATGCTGGAGCCTGACTAGTTATTGTCCCGTTCCGGGACCGGTTCCGGCATCACCGGCCAACCGGGACTATCAAGCGGGTTTTACGTCGGCGATGATGCTTAAGGATCTGAAACTGGCGCAGACGGCGGCGCTCGCTTCCGGAGCCTCGACGCCATTGGGGGCGCAGGCCGCCGCGCTTTATGGCCTCTATGAGGCTTCGGGCGCAGGCGCGCTTGATTTTTCTGGAATCATTCAAATGTTGCGGGGACACAAGGCGAGTTAACCTGATGTTTGCCTTGTCACTTAAGCCGTCGTTAGCGGCGGGGC
Source organism: Rhodobiaceae bacterium (assembly GCA_031413455.1). Taxonomy (GTDB): domain Bacteria; phylum Pseudomonadota; class Alphaproteobacteria; order Micropepsales; family Micropepsaceae; genus SZUA-430. The sequence continues at coordinate 12,268 of JANOFD010000497.1, read as the reverse complement.
AGTAACCTTGGGCCCTGTTATACCGGGCAAATCGCCTGGGCACATGTTTGGGGGCCGGGGTTATGAGCGTGACAGCAACCGTACGCGTACAAAACGAAGCGCCGCTTTCAGGGCCGGAGGGCGTGAAGCAGCGCTATCTTGAGTGTCTGAATCTGGTTGAGCGCTTGCACCGGCAATTGCTGGACGTGATCAAGGATGAACTTGAACGCGTGGGGCAGGGCGAGGTGAACAGTGTTCAGGCGTTGCTGCTGTTCAACATCGGCACCCAGGAATTGACGGCCGGCGAGTTGCGGACGCGCGGGCACTATCTGGGTTCAAACGTTTCGTACAATCTCAAGAAGCTGGTCGAGGCCGGGTACATCAATCATACTCGTTCGGAAAGCGATCGCCGTTCGGTGCGTGTAAGCGTGACCGAGAAGGGCGCCGGGATTGCGAAAATTGTGGCGGGGCTGTTCGACCGGCATGTGGTGCTGGTCGAGCCGTCAGGGGGCTTGGAGGTGTCGGAGTTCGCCGCGCTGAACAGCGCGCTGCACAGGCTGGAACGCTTCTGGATGGACCAAGTGCGCTATCGCCTGTAGGACGCGCATTGGCGGAAATCAGCCGTAGACGCAGTGCGCGCCTGATGAAGGCAGAAGATTTTACTTTGTTGGTGACCCGTAACACCGTCACATTGGCCGAGATCTGCGAAAATCTCCGTAACCTCCACGTTGGTTTGTGTACGTACAAGCGGCGAAGGCAAAGGTGCGCGGGGATTATCAGGGCGGAAACGCGCCATAAAAAACCAGGACGGCCGGACACAAAACACTGTAGCAGAACGGCGTCTGACTTTGTCCTATTCGTCCCGCTCCGCCAAAATCAAGACGCAGTTCCGGACACTCACTCGCGATCACTTTCCGCGCAAGCTCACGAGAGGGCCCGAACCTGCCCACACATCGATTCACACTTTTCAAGTCGCAGCGCCCGAGGCCACAGCCGCAGGCGAAAAAATCAGCGCTATAAAATCAACAGCTGGTCACAATAGAACATTTAGCGAACTATAATGCGCCTGTCAAGCTCTGGCAATTCGTCGCATGCGACGCGGACAGGGATTTCGGCGAGAAGCCGAGCGAAGGCCCTCATCCCACCTTCGCCAAGGCTTCGGCGGGCAGGCCGTCATGGGCCACGAAGTTGCGGCCCGCGCCACCTTCTCCCGCAAGCGGGCGAAGGGCTTTGATTTCTCAATGCGCACTAGTCAACGCCCTCAACCGCAGAAGACCACGCTGCGTTTGCCGAAGCGGTTGCGGCGGTAGGCGCGGACTATGGCGACGGCTTCGGCGGGCATTGCGTCGCTGACGTTTAGGCCGAGTTTTTTTGCGGTGGTGAGGGTGACCGGGTAACCGTGGGTGAGGCCGCCGTCGTTCAGGGTGTGGGCGATGCGGTTGGCGGCGGCGGGCGAATAGGTGCCCTGCATCAAGTCCAACGCGTTTTTGTGATCCTGGACGATGCCGCGTTTGCACAAATTGCCGAGTTCCAGCAATTCATCATGGATTCGATGTTTGGGCTTGGTCTCCAGCAGCGACAAGACGGCCCGTGTGGGCATCATACGGTGCAGGTGATAGACCGGAAACTGGCCGTCAATCGGTCCCAGGCAGGCGTGAGGGGACATGATGATTTCATCGGCTGCGAGTGCGATGATGGTGCCGCCAGACATGGCAAAATACGGGACGAAGACTGTCTTGCGTCCGCGATGCGCCTTGAGGGCGAGCGCGATCTGGTGGGCCTGATAGGCAAAGCCGCCTGGCGTTTGCAGAATGATATCGAGCGTTGTGCCGGGGGGGGTTGACTGAAGCGCCGTCAGAATGTCTTCGGTGGTGACGGTGTCGACGGAGTGACTTTCCATGCCCGCCTGGTGAATGATGCAGATCACGCGGCTGCCGCGGGCGGCTTCCATTTTTGAGATCAGCGGCCGGATGGTGATGTCGCAATTTTCGAGTGCGACGCCGTGCGGGTCATGCTCCTCGTCATCGCCGGTGGGATCGTGGCTGCGGACCGGCGGTTCCTGCCTGCTTTCCAGCGCCGGCAGGTTAAATCCGTGCGACAGGCAAAGTTCAAGGTCGTGTGCCATCATGGTGCTGGCGCGTTGAGCACTCATCGTGCGGCCAGCGGTTTTTACGCCGTGGTCGCTGGTTGGCATGGCGCGGTTGGCCTGGATCAGACTGAAAATGTCTTGCGGCATGCTGGTTGAAACGGGCAGGCCCATCTTGAAGGCGAGCGAGGCCGTCAACGGGTCCCATGGCGAACGCTTGCCACCGGTTATTGCGGCGGCGATGCGGGCGCCCGAGTTGCCGGGGGCGAGTTCGGTGACCAGCGCCCGTAACTCGCGGCCGAAATTGTTGGCCATGGTCAGGCGCATGAGTGTTTGGTCCTGGACTTTGCGCGCGCCCTTTTGCCGGACCACTTCGCTTAGTCCGTGATCGGATGGTTCGATGTAGGACATCGAGGCGGCCGATCCCATCACGATTTTATCAGCGGCGATGGCAATGAGAGTTGAAAAGCTGTGCGCGTAGTGCGGGATGAAAACCGTGGTCTCGCCTTTGTGTGCCTTGATGGCGCGGGCGATTTGCTGGACTTCAAGCGAGAAGCCGCCGATCGAATGGAGCACGATGTCGAGCCTGGCGTCCTCAGGTACGCTTTGCATCGCCGTTATGAAGTCCTGAAGATGATGCTCACCGATCATGGCATCGAAGAACCAGGCTTCAAATGACTCGCGATCACTTTGGTGGCGATGGATCAGGCCGATGACGTGCGAGTTTCGGTCGTGTTGGAGCTTAAGGACAAGATCATCGGAGGACGAGGGGTGGCCCGGCGCAAGGTTCGTTACCGCTGAGCCGCTGTGGCCGAGGGGGGAAAGGTCTGACGGCGGGACTGAGGATTTTTTTCCAAGGAGCGCCTTCATGAATGATGCAAGCATGCTGGTCCGGTCCCCCAACCGATAGTCAAGCGGCTTGTGATTTGAAATGCGCAGGAACAGTTGCACGAATTTGTCATCGCGCCAAGGTGGTCGCTGTTCGCGGGAATTGCAGGAAGGATATTCGTGCAGAGGGCGAGTACGCGAGGATCAGGGACGGGATTGTCTTGGTGACGCGCGGAAAACGAGGGGGCCGTCTGTCGTTGTGATGGTGAGTTCAGGGTGGACTGAAACTGTGTAAGCGCTTGCTGATTGCAGGGCGCCAAGAAACTTTTGTTCGAGCTGCATCAAGCCTGATTCCGTGCAGGCCATTTTGGTTGAGATGAGGGGGCCGATCTTGATGCGGCCATTGCCATATTCTACGGGGCCTGAATACTGATTGCAGCCGCCGCGCCCAGAGACTGTGCCGTTGGCGAGCGATAGTGTCAGGCGCTCGGGATTTGGCACGGCAACACCAGCGATGGATTGCGCAAGCCAATCGTGCCGGTCGATGGCGTTCTGTTCGCTGCCGGCGTTGACGGATGACTCGCAGGACGCCAAGGCCAGGGTGAGAATGAGTGCGATGCGGCAGGGGATTGTCATGGCTTGAGCCTCAAGGTGGTCAGCGTTTCAACAGCGAGCCAAGCACGCCGCGCACGAGGGCGCGGCCGATGGAACTGCCGATGGATGAGGTGACGGAGCGGACGGCGCTTTTGGCCATGGCTTCGCCCATGGTTTGCCGATTTGAGGGTCGCGGGCCAGACGGTGCGCCCCATGTGCGGCGCGAGGCTGCGGGCGCTTGCCGGGCGGATGCGGGTGGAGGCGCCTTAGCGGTCTGGGCACGGCCGACCAGGATCTCATAAGCAGATTCCCGATCAACGGCTTTGTCATAGGCGCCTTTGAGCGGGCTCTTGTTGATGACGGCACTGCGCTCGTCGGGAGTGATTGCGCCCATGCGGCAGGTAGGTGGAGCGATGAGAACGCGATCCACAAATGACGGGACACCTTTGGCATCCAGCGTTGAAACGAGCGCTTCGCCTACGGCCAGCTCTTGCACAACGTCGGACGCTTTGAATTTGGGGTTTTCACGGAAATTGTCGGCGACGGCTTTGACGGATTTGCGATCCTTGGGCGTGAACGCGCGCAGCGCGTGCTGAACCTTGTTGCCGAGTTGACCCAAGACATCGTCGGGGACATCGAGCGGGGATTGAGAGATGAAGTAAACACCAACGCCCTTTGAGCGGATGAGACGCACAACTTGCTCGACTTTGTCGACCAGCGCCTTGGGCGCGTCGTCGAACAGCAAGTGGGCTTCGTCGAAGAAGAAGACGAGGCGCGGTTTGTCGATGTCGCCGACTTCCGGCATGTGTTCGTAGAGTTCGGACAACAGCCAAAGTAAAAACGTGGCATAGAGCATAGGGCTGCCGAACAGTTTTTCCGATGCCAGAACGTGGATGGCGCCGCGACCGTTTTCGTCGGTGATCAACAAATCGTCGAGATTCAGCGCCGGTTCGCCGAAGAAGGCTTCGCCGCCCTGGTTTTCAAGTGTCAAAAGGGCGCGCTGGATGGCGCCGACGGATGCAGCGGCAATGTTGCCGAATTGCAGAGTGTAGTTGTCGGCATTTTCCCCGACATTGACGAGCATGGCGCGCAGATCTTTGAGGTCGAGCAGCAGCATGCCCTGCTCGTCAGCGATACGGAAGACGATGTTGAGAACGCCCTCTTGTGTGTCGTTGAGCTGAAGCATGCGGGCGAGAAGGGTGGGGCCCATTTCGGACACGGTGGCGCGCAATGGATGTCCGAGTTCGCCAAACAGGTCCCAGAATATGACGGGGTGGGCCTCGGGTTTCCATTCCGGATTGCCCAGTTTTTCCAGACGCTCGGTGATGAATGGTTTGACTTCAGCGGGTTGGCAGAGGCCCGCGAGGTCGCCTTTGATATCGGGGGCAAAGACAGGTACGCCTGCTTTGCTGAAGCCTTCCGCCAACACACGCAGGGTCGCGGTCTTGCCGGTGCCGGTGGCGCCTGCGATCAGACCATGACGATTGGCGGTAGCGAGCAGAAGGCTTGCGGAGGCTTCACCCTTGCCCAGAAAGATTGAGGTGGATGCGGTCATGGGTTCTCGTCTTTGTCTTTGGATGGCGGGGCGGCATTTGAGTGGTCCGTGATGCGGTCAAGGAACGCCAGGCTGATTGCCGAGGCGATGAAGATGAGGTGAATAATGACCTTCCAGAATATATCGCTGTCTGTGAACGCCTCGCGGTCCATGAAAATTTGCAGCAATTTGACTGCTGAAATTGTGAGCAGAGCGGTCGCGACTTTCACCTTCAGCGAGCCCGGATTTAATCGGCGCAACCATTCGGGCGAATCGTGCAAGGCTTCGTCGCCAAAGCGGCCGACGAAGTTTTCATATGAACTCAGCATCACCATGACGATGAGGCCCGAGACCAGAGCGCCGTCGATGAGTTCGAGGATCGGCATCACAAGGCTGAACTCGCCGTTGGCTTGCTTGGGCGGAAACAGTGCCAACTCGGCTACGTGCACGACTTGAAAAATGAAGGCGATGGCGTAAATGCCGAGCGCAAAGGCCAGACCGATGCAAATGACAACAAGAAAATAACGGCTATAGAGAATGACGCGCTCGACAGCCGTTTGAAGATTTTCTATCGGATTGGCGGCGGCCGCAGCCATGAGGTTCCTCAAAGATTTAAACAGGTTCGCCATCTTTCCGCCCTGGGGTGTTCATCCACACGATGAGATAGCGTACTGGCACAACCCACGCCATACCGGCAACGGCGTAAAACAGGAACTGGACGATGCCGCCTGCAGAGGGCAGGATCGCCACGGCCACGCGCATGACCAGCAGCACATAGATGCCGATGATGCCGATCAACAGGAAAACGCCCAAGAACTTTTTCCAACGCATGCTCATGGGCTTGTGAGTAGCAATTGCCGGAGCCGGGAGCAAACTTCAATTTCGCGTTCGGGTAGCCCGTGTGCTAGGAAACCGCGTTCACAAAGGGTGGCGCCATGATTTTCAGACAATTGTTCGACAGCCAATCCTCGACCTATACCTATCTTCTGGGCGATGAGGCGAGCGGTGAGGCGATCATCATTGATCCGGTGTTCGAGCAAGTGCGCCGTGAAGTGGCATTGATTGAAGAGCTTGGACTGCGGCTTGTCGCGTCGTTGGAAACACATGTCCATGCCGATCACGTCACCGGTGCGTGGTTACTGAAAGAGAAACTGGGATCCAAAATCGCTTTGTCGGAAAGATCGGGGGCGCAAGGTGCGGATCTGTACCTGGCATCTGGTGCGCGTGTGGTATTTGGTCAAAGAACTGTCGAGGCGCGGGCGACGCCCGGTCACACCAATGGCTGCATGACATTTGTGCTGGACGATCAAAGTGCTGCGTTTACCGGCGATGCTTTGTTGATCCGTGGTTGCGGACGTACCGATTTTCAACAAGGCAGCGCGGTGTCGCTGTTTCATTCGGTGCGGGAGCAGATTTTTTCGCTGCCGCCAAGCTGCATGATTTATCCTGCTCATGATTATGGTGGCTCGACGGCGTCGTCGGTCGCGGAGGAAGTGGCGCATAACCCGCGGCTGGGGGCACACATTCGTGAAGAAGACTTTCGTGGCTACATGGAGAATCTGGGCCTTCCTCACCCAAAGCTGATGGACATCGCGGTTCCGGCAAATCTGAAATGCGGCAAGCCTGATGTTGTGGCCGCCACCGAAGCTGATTGGGGGCCGGTGCACACGACCTATGCCGGAGTGCCGGAGATTGAGCCCCAGTGGGTCGAAGAAAACCGGTTGGGGTTGTGCGTTGTTGATGTTCGCGAACTCAACGAGTTTCATGGCGAGCTGGGCCATGTTGTGGGTGCGCAGTTGATACCTCTGGGCGAGCTGTCGCGACGGTTCGGCGAGATCGGCCGGGACAAGCCCGTCGTTGTTGTGTGCCGTTCGGGTGCGCGGTCGGCGAGGGCGACACTGTTCCTGCGGCAACAAGGGTTTGAGCGGGTTGCCAATGTCACGGGCGGAATGCTGCGGTGGCGGGCGCAACATCTGGCAGTTGAATGACTGAAGCGGGTCTTATGCGTGCCAGACGTGCCATAGCGGTATGGCTGTTGGCGGTCTGCGGTCTGATTGCGGTCATGGTGGTGGTCGGCGGGCTGACACGTCTGACCGGTTCCGGTCTTTCGATCACTGAGTGGAAGCCTATTCATGGCGCGCTGCCGCCGCTGTCGCAAGCTGAGTGGAGCGAAGAGTTTGAGGCCTATAGGAGAATCCCACAGTATCAGCAGCTGAATGCGGGGATGACGCTTGATGAGTTCAAGGCGATATTCTGGTGGGAGTGGTCGCATAGGAATCTTGGCCGCCTGATTGGCTTTGCGTTTCTGCTGCCGTTTCTTATTTTCCTGTTCCGGGGGCAGATTGAACGCGGGTTGATCCCCCGGTTGATTGTTTTGTTCGTGCTGGGCGGGCTGCAGGGGCTGTTGGGCTGGTACATGGTGGTGAGCGGCTTGACCGAGCGTGTTGATGTTAGCCAGTACCGGTTGGTGGCGCATTTGGGGCTGGCATTGGTGATCTATGGCGCCATGCTTTGGACTGCATTGCCGTTGTGGCGGGGTGAGTGGCATGCGGCGGCTACTCCCCATTTGCTTTATCGGTGGTCATTGATTGTGACGGCGTTGATATTTGTGCAGATCCTGTTGGGAGGATTTGTTGCCGGCCTGGATGCGGGGTTGACCTATAATACCTGGCCGCTGATGGACGGACAGTTTGTGCCGGAAGGGGCCTATGCGACAAGCCCGGTCTGGCTGGCGCCGTTTGAAGACGTCACGACGGTGCAGTTCAATCATCGCATGATGGGATATGCGGTGTTTGCTTCGGTGATTGCCCTGTTCGTTGCCGGAATGCGGCAAGGGTTGAAGTCCCCGACAGGCGCCCTTTTGGTGGCTGCGGTTGTGGTGCAGGTCTTGCTTGGAATTTGGACGCTGATTGCAGACATGCCCTTGTGGCTGGCGGCGTTGCACCAGTTTGGCGCTGTCGTGTTGCTGACAGCTTCCCTCATTCATGCTGATGCGCTGCGCCGTTAAGCGGATTCCAATTGCCGTGGAAGCCGAAGGGAACGCGCACCGGCAATTTTGCCGTTGCGATGGGCCCCGCTTTGACGTTATGGGCGTCGAGGACGACGAGGTCGCTGCGGTTTTCATTGCCACGAAAAACGACCGTGAGCAGATAACCATCGGCTTCGGTTTTGCTTGCCGCCTTGGGGGCGATGATGGGTTCCATGACGAAGTCGCCCGGACCTGGTGTCCAGGTTTCGCGCGCGTTTTTTGCGAGATCGAAGTGCACGATTGTATCGAAGGGTGAGCCGGGAAGCTTTTCACCGAGTATTGCGCCCGTGTAGCCATGGAGGTGTTTCAGGCCAGTCCAGCGATCATCGATGCGCGGGAACTCCGTGGCCAGATCGTCAAGCGGTTCGCGCTTGAACTGATCGGTGTTGGCGGCGAGATCGAACGTCCAGCGTTCAAGGTGGGCGGGAGCATCGGCGAGATTGGATGGCGCGCGGCTGCCGTCGGCGTTGGGGAACAACGGCACGCGCGGATAGACACAGAGGTCGAGCGTGACAGTGTTGCCTTCGGTGTACGAATTCAGCGGATGATAGGCGTAGACGGGCGGGCCCTTGAACCAGCGAATTTCGCTGGTGCCGCCGGTGCGCGGCATGATGCCGACCAGGGATGGTTGTTCAGGATCCCAGGCGATGAGCGGGCCGCCTTTCATGATCCGGCCGAGATCGATGGTGGCGGGGAAAATTGGAAAGATAATGTGCTGATCGGTGATGGCGAAGTCGTGCACCATGCTGGCGTAAGGGGCTTTGAACATCTCCGTGCGCACGACTTTTCCATCGCGGCCAACAACTGTGAAGGAAATGTCCGGCGTACCGGGTCCTGCGGCCATGTATCCGAAGAAAAACATTTCGCCAGTGCGCGCGTCGATTTTGGGATGGGCAGTCATTGGGCCAGCGTAACGGCCGCCGAATGTCGAAGGGCCATCGGTTTCAAGGGTGGCTGGATCCATCAGCACGGGTGATGAGCCTTCGTCGAGCGCGTAAAGTTTGCCGCCATGGGGAACGATGTTGGTGTTGGCGACGTTGCGTTGTTTGCCGGCAACCGATGGATCACCGGGTTCGAAACTGAACGCGGAGTTGTAGAGGCGGCGGCCTGCTTCGCGCTGCTCTTGATACTGATGCGTCTGGACCCAGCGGTTGCGATAGCGCACGCGACCGTCTTCGATAAAAAATCCGTGCACCATGCCTTCGCCCAGGAACCAGTGGTGGGAATTTCCAAGCGGTGGAAACATGGGGTTGGGTCCGGTGCGATAGAGCGCGCCCTGGAGATCGCGGGGAATTTCTCCTTCGATGACGATATCGCGGGCATCGCACTCGGCCAAGAGCGGGGCGAAATTGCCGGAGAGGTAAGGCAGGGCAGGGAAAGATTTCATATCGTGTTCCAGAATTTTGATTTAAAAGATCATGACATAGATTGCTTCATTGGCCCAGAGTAGACGCATGGCAAAGCCGTATAAAATGTACGCTGCAAAGGGCGGCGGTTCGATGATTGTTGAGGCCGCTTTCGGCTTCACAAAGCTGGCGCTTACGATCAAAGATGTTGATTGGGATGATCTTGGCTGGGGCAGCAAGACGCTTAAAGGTCTCAATCCGTTGGGACAGGTGCCGACTTTGCTGCTGCCCGATGGTACAGTGCTGACGGAAAGTGCCGCGATATTCTTGCATCTGGCTGATCGCGTGAAGGACTATCCGCTGGTGCCGCGGCCAAGTCACAAACAGCGGGCGTCGTTTTTGCGTTGGCTGGTGTTCATTGTGGCGGCGGTTTATCCGACTTTTACATATGGCGATGTACCGCAGCGTTGGGTGGGCGCGCCGAAGGACAAAGGCGCTGGCAAGGCGCTGCGTCAATCCACCGACGAGCATCGCCGGACGTTGTTGCGGTTCCTGGAACTGCAGGTGAAGGGTCCGTGGTTTTTGGGACGCACGATGTCGGCGCTTGATGTGTATGTGTGGGTGCTGGCGAAGTGGCGGCCGGGGACGGATTGGCTGAAAGCGGAATGTCCGAAGCTGTTCAGGATTGCTGAAGCCATGGGCCAGCACGAAGTTTGCAAGCGGGTGGCTGAGCGCAATGCAAGCTAGATTGGAAATCTTAAACGAGGGGATGGGATCATGAAACGATTTGCGTTTGGGTTGGCTGTTGCGATTTCCGCAATGGCAGGGACGGCATATGCGAAGGCAGTGCCAGACTATGTCACTGCGGCTGTGGCCGATGCGGCGCGGCCCGAGAAGGACCGGGCGCGCGATGCTGATCGTGAGCCTGCGGCCATCATGGCGCTGACGGGCGTCAAGCCGGGTGATCGTATAGTCGATGTCGGACCGGGTGCGGGTTACTACACGCGTATCTTCAGTCGCATCGCTGGCGGCAAGGGCAAGGTGATCGGCTTCAATCCGACTTGGGTGGCGGAGAAATTTCCAACTGCGGTGCAAGCGATGGCGGGGTTGGCGGCTTCGGGATATTCCAATGTCGAAGGCCTGGTTCAACCGATGGCTGACTTTAAACTTGATAAACCGGTCAATCTGATTTTCATGAGCCAAGTTTATCACGATCAGGTCTGGCAGAAGATCGATATCGCCAAAATGAACAAGGCGATTTTTGATGCGCTCAAGCCGGGCGGTGTTTTCTTCGTCATCGATCATATTGGCCGCGGGGTCACGACGATCGAGCAAATTGACAAATTGCACCGTATTGATCCGGCGTTGGTGAAGCAGCAGATCCTGGCGGCGGGTTTTGAGCTGGCCGCTGACAGCGATGTGCTGCGCAATCCCTATGATTTGGGTGACAAGAGCGTGTTCAGTCCGGCCATTCGCGGCCGGACGGACCAGTTTGTGTTCAAATTTCGCAAGCCAAGGAATTAAGATGTCCCCCCATTAGTCGGCCAGCGCCTGATCGAGGTCGGCGATTATGTCGGCGACGTCCTCGATGCCGACGGAAATGCGCACGACGTCGGGGCTGGCCCCGGCAGCGGTGCGCTGTTCGTCGGTGAGTTGGCGATGGGTGGTTGAGGCCGGGTGAATGATGAGTGTGCGGGTGTCGCCGACATTGGCGAGGTGTGAGGCGAGTTTGACTTCGTTGACGAGGGCGACGCCTGCTTCATAACCGCCGCGCACGCCGAAGGAAAATACCGCGCCCGCGCCCTTGGGGCAGTAAGTTTGCGCCAGGCCGTAGCAGGGGTCATTGGGCAGACTGGCGTAGGAGACCCATGAAATTTTCGGGTGGCGGCTGAGGTACTGGGCGACGGCCTTGGCATTTTCGCAATGGCGTTGCATGCGCAAGGGCAGCGTCTCGACCCCGGTCAACAGCATAAAGCAGTTGAAGGGCGAAATCGCCGGGCCCAAATCGCGTAGCCCCAGGACGCGGCAGCAGGTCGCGAGCGCCGTGTCGCCGAAGACCTCGTGCAGCTTGATGCCGTTATAGGAGGGACAGGGTTCAGACAATGCGGGAAATTTCTTGGTCCGCGACCAGTCGAACGATCCGGCGTCGATGATGATGCCGCCCATCGAGTTGCCGTGGCCGCCAATGAATTTTGTCATGGAGTGCAGCACGATGTCGGCGCCCCATTCGATCGGGCGGATGAGATAGGGGGTGGCCAGCGTGTTGTCGACGATGAAGGGCACGCCTGCTTCTTTGGCAACGGCACTGATGGCTTCGATATCGACGACGATGCCGCCCGGGTTGGCGATGCTTTCGCAGAATATCGCCTTGGTTTTCTCCGACAACTGGTGGCGGAAACTTTCAGGATCGCGCGCGTCAGCCCATTTGACGTTCCAGCCGAAGCTCTTGAAGGCATGGCTGAACTGATTGATCGAGCCGCCGTAGAGCTGGCGCGCGGCGATGAACTCGTCGCCGGGATGCATCAGCGCGTGGAAGACCAGCAGTTGCGCGGCGTGGCCGGACGCGGTGGCGACGGCGGCGGTTCCGCCCTCAAGCAAGGCGATGCGTTCTTCGAGCACGGCTTGGGTGGGATTGCCGATGCGGGTGTAGATGTTGCCCGCGGCTTGCAGGCCGAACAACGCGGCGGCGTGATCGACATCGTCGAAGACGAACGACGTGGTCTGATAGATGGGCGTCGCGCGGGCGCCGGTCACCGGGTCGGGGGTGGCGCCCGCGTGGATCGAGAGGGTATTGAAGCCGTACTCGGAGAGTTTCGAGTGAATGTTCATCGCGGCCGAATCATTATTAAGCAATGAATTGAAGCAGGCGATTC
>JANOFD010000496.1:0-5663 GCA_031413455.1 Rhodobiaceae bacterium | reverse complement strand
CCGACATCGCCAACGATAACGGCACACTCAAGTGCAGTCCGCCGCCAACGCCGTAACACCTCAAGATATCCGGGAAACTGCGTTGAATGAGAGAACGTGACCTGCCAGGGGCGGCATGAATAGCACGGAGAGAGCCGGTGCCGCCGGGCTTTCCGAAGCTGACGCGCTTGCCCGGTTGAAAGCCAAAGGGCACAACGAACTGCCGGCGGCAAACCGGCGCACACCTTTACGCATCGTCCTGGAGGTCGTACGCGAACCAATGTTGGCGCTGCTCCTCGGCGGAGGCGTCGTCTATTTGGTTCTGGGGTCGATCACCGACGCTCTGGTGCTGCTTGCGTTCGCGCTGATGTCGATCTTGATCACAGTTGTCCAAGAGACACGTACCGAGCGTGTGCTCGAGGCGCTGCGCGACCTGACAAGCCCACGCGCACTTGTTATCCGCGATGGCGAGCGCAAGCGGATCGCCGGACGCGATGTGGTTCGCGGTGACTTCATCGTGCTGGCAGAAGGTGATCGGGTTCCAGCGGATGCTTTGCTGCGGGAATCTCACGATCTGCAAACAGACGAATCGCTATTGACCGGCGAGTCCGTGCCTGTGCGAAAGGTGGCAGGCAAGGTGGCCGACGGGCCCGAGCGCCTTCGTCCGGGCGGCGACGATCTGCCATTTGTTTTTTCCGGCTCCCTGGTTGTTCGCGGAACCGGGATCGCCGAGGTAACGGCGACGGGTCTGCAGAGCGAGATTGGCAGGATCGGCCAGTCGCTCAAATCATTGGACGTGTCCCCGCCGCGTTTGCAGACACAGACCCGGCGGCTTGTCTGGGGTTTCGCGATTGTCGGCGGTGCGGTCAGCATTCTTGCGGTTTTGCTCTACGGCACTTTGCGTGGAGGTTGGCTTGATGCGCTGCTTGTGGGAATAGCGCTTGGCATGTCGATGCTGCCGGAAGAGTTGCCGGTCGTTCTTACCGTCTTCATGGCCATGGGGGCATGGCGTATCTCCCAAGCCCGGGTGCTGACGCGACGCGCCTCGTCCATAGAAGCGCTTGGATCGGCGACGGTGTTGTGTACCGACAAGACCGGAACGCTGACCGAGAATAAAATGGTAATCTCCGAACTTCGCTTGCAATCCGGCGAAGCGTATCGGCCGGGCGCGGCGATGCCGGACAAATTTCATGATCTCACTGCTTTTGGCGTGCTGGCCAGTGCGCCTGAACCTTTCGACCCGATGGACAAGGCCTTTCACCGCCTGGGCGACGAGGCGTTGGCCCGAACCGAACACCTGCCCGGTAGCGGCTGGAAACTTCTACATGCGTATGGCTTGCGCCCGGAACTGCTGGCTATTTCGCAGGTCTGGCAAACGCCGGAAGGCAAGGACGCTCACGTTGTTGCGGCAAAGGGCGCGCCGGAAGCCATTGCTGAGCTCTGTCGCTTAAGTGCTACTCAACGAGCCGACCTCAAGTCCTCCGTGGAGACGATGGCCGAGCAAGGATTGCGCGTGCTCGGGGTCGCAAGGGCAACCTTCGCTGGAAGCCAATGGCCCGAATCGCCGCGCGATTTTGGTTTCGAGTTCCTGGGCTTGGTTGGTCTGGCCGATCCCTTGCGGGCAAGCGTGCCGGCCGCCGTGAAGGATTGCCGGGCTGCAGGCATCAGGGTGATGATGATAACCGGAGACTATCCTGCAACCGCGAAGGCCATAGCCGGCCAGGCGGGCATAGAAGCGGACGAAGTGGTGACCGGTGAAGATCTCGCAAAACTGAGTGACGCCGATTTGGCGTCAAAAGTTCGCGCGGCATCGGTCTTTGCCCGGATCATGCCTGAACAGAAGCTGCGAATCGTGAATGCCCTCAAGTCGAATGGCGACGTCGTCGCCATGACCGGCGACGGCGTCAATGATGCGCCGTCGCTCACAGCTGCCGATATCGGCATTGCCATGGGCGGCCGGGGCACAGACGTCGCGCGCGAGGCGTCGTCGATTGTCCTGCTCGACGACGATTTTGGTTCCATTGTCAGCGCCATCCGCCTGGGCAGGCGCATCTATGACAATCTTCGCAAGGCTATCGGATTTATCTTCGCTGTGCATGTGCCGATCGCTGGTTTGGCGCTGCTGCCGCTGCTGTTCGGGCTGCCGATATTGTTCGGACCGATTCACATCGCTTTCCTTGAACTTGTCATCGACCCGGTCTGCTCTCTCGTGTTCGAAGCAGAGAAAGAAGAAGACGACATCATGCGCCGCCGCCCTCGGGCGCCTGACGAACCGCTGTTCTCGCGTCACCTCATTGTCTGGAGCCTGTTGCAGGGCGCCTTTGCCCTGCTGATCGTCGGCGGGATCTATCTGACATCGCTATACTGGGAAATGCCGGTGCCGGAAGTCCGCGCCTTGACATTTTTTTCGCTCGTCGTTGCGATCGTTGGCCTAACCTTCGTCAACCGCTCATTCAGCGCGTCGGTGGTCGAGGCGATCCGTCGGCCCAACGCCGCGCTGGTGTGGGTGCTGCTGGTCGTCACGGCGTTGTTGGCGATCGCACTGCTTTGGCCTGTTGCAATGGGGCTGTTCCGGTTTGGGTCGCTCCAATCACTCGATATCGTGATCGCCCTTACCGCCGGCGTGATCGTACTCCTCGTGCTTGAGATGCTGAAGCCGCTTTGGCGCAAGTGGCTACTCGCGTGAGCCCGCGCATCCTGTCGATCAATGGCGGTTCGTCCAGCATACGATTCGCGTTGTACAGAGCCGGTGAGCCGCTGGTACGGACAGCGGAAGGCAAGGTCGACCGCATCGGACTGGCCGGAACCACCCTCACATTCAAGGACTTGGCGGGGACGCCAGCAGGTCTGCAAACACGTAACTGCCATGTCCCTGGATCAGCAGTTGAGTTCCTGTTGGACTGGTTGGATAGGCAGTCGTTGATCTCTTCGGTGATTGCTGTCGGGCATCGCATCGTGCACGGCATGCTGCGTAGCGACCCCGAATTGATTTCCGGCGCACTCATTGAAGAGTTGCGGGGCATTATTCCCTTTGATCCCCAACACCTGCCGCTTGAGATCGAACTGATCGAGGCATTCGCGCGACGCTACCCCGGAGTGCCGCAGGTTGCCTGTTTCGATACGGCCTTTCACCGAACGATGCCAAGGGTGGCAACGGTACTGCCCATTCCCCGCCGGTATGAGTCGATGGGCGTGCGCCGTTATGGCTTTCACGGCTTATCGTATGAATTCCTGATGCAGGAACTCGTGCGGATTGGCGACCCGGCAGCAACGCGCGGCCGCGTGATACTGGCACACCTCGGCAATGGCGCCAGCATTGCCGCCATACGCGATGGTCGCAGTATCGACACCAGTATGAGTTTCACACCTGCGAGTGGCTTGATGATGGGTAGCAGGTCGGGGGATCTGGATCCGTCTCTGGCTTCCTTCATGGCGCACCGCGAGCAGATGAGCACGGCGCAATTTCAGGACATGGTTCACAATGCATCAGGCCTACTCGGCGTTTCCGAAACCAGTTCCGATCTACGCGAATTGCTCGAACGTGAAGCCGACGATGTCCGTGCCGCCGAGGCCATCGAGCTGTTTTGCTACCAAGTCAGAAAGTGGATTGGGTCATTTGCAGCCGCGCTCGGCGGGGTGGACACAATTGTGTTTGCCGGAGGAATCGGCGAGCGCGCGCCATCCATACGGTGGCGCATCTGCGAGGCGCTTGCCTTCCTCGGTGTCGAACTTGATGCCGGATTAAATGACGGCAACGCGCCTGTGATTTCCTCGCCGAATGGGCGCGTGAGGGTGCGCGTGATCCCTACAGACGAAGAACTGGGCATCGCAAGAACGGTAGCACACTTGCTTAAGTTAAGCGACAACAACATGAGCAGCCGATGACGACGATTCAACCAGCCCGAGCCACCGATGCGAACGAGCTTGAAAAGCTGAACGCGTACTGGCGCGCTGCAAACTACCTCTCGGTGGGACAAACATACCTGTTCGACAATCCGCTGCTGCGAAAGGCACTCGAGCAGGCTCACGTAAAGCCCCGCTTGCTCGGACACTGGGGTACGACGCCGGGGCTAAACTTCATCTATGTCCATCTCAACCGCATCATCCGCAAATACGATTTGAACATCGTCAATATTACCGGACCGGGACATGGCGGGCCAGCCCTGGTCGCGAATGCCTATCTCGAAGGCACCTACAGCGAAGTCTATCCGGCCGTGACCCAAGACAAAGCCGGCATGAAGCGTCTGTTTAAACAATTTTCTTTTCCCGGCGGCATCCCAAGTCACGTCGCACCGGAAACGCCGGGCTCCATCCACGAGGGAGGCGAACTCGGTTACTCCTTGTCGCACGCCTTCGGCGCCGCATTCGACAATCCCGGCCTCATTGTGGCCTGCGTCGTGGGCGACGGCGAAGCCGAGACGGGCCCTCTCGCGACCAGCTGGCACTCGAACAAATTCCTCAATCCGGTTTGCGATGGCGCGGTCCTGCCGATCCTTCACCTCAACGGCTACAAGATCGCGGGTCCGACGGTGCTGGCCCGCCTGCCTGCGGACGAACTCGAAGCCCTGTTCCGCGGCTATGGCTACAAACCCTATTTTGTCGAAGGCACCGACCCAATGACAATGCACGCGATGATGGCCGCAACCCTGGACAGGGTGGTGACCGAAATTCGCGACATACAGCATGAGGCCCGCAGCAAGGGTTTCAGCAAGCGGCCACGCTGGCCCATGATCATTCTTCGTTCACCGAAGGGTTGGACCGGTCCCAAAACCATTGACGGCAAGAGTACCGAAGGCTCGTTCCGCTCGCATCAGGTGCCGATGGGAGACATGACGCATCCGGGGCATTTGAAGATTCTGGAAGACTGGATGAAATCCTATCGTCCGGAAGAGTTGTTCGACCAGTGCGGCCGCCTCGTTCCGGAACTGTCGCTGATGGCCCCGTCAGGCGAGCGCCGGATGAGCTCCAATCCACACGCCAACGGCGGCGGGTTGTTGCGGGATCTGGCGTTGCCGGACTTCCGGAATTACGCCGTCAGTGTCGCGACACCGGGCGCTGCAAATGCTGAAGCGACACGTGTTCAGGGACAATTCGTCCGCGACATCATCAAACTGAACCCGGACAATTTTCGTGTGTTCAGTCCGGATGAAACTAATTCCAATCGCTGGGACGCGGTGTTCGAAGTGACCGACCGTTGTTCGACGGCGGAAATAATCCCGACGGACGACCACGTTGCACCCGACGGGCGCGTGATGGAAATGCTCAGCGAGCACCAGTGCGAAGGCTGGCTGGAAGGCTATCTGCTCACCGGACGGCACGGCATATTTTCCTGCTACGAGGCCTTTGTTCACATCGTCGACTCCATGTTCAACCAGCATGCCAAGTGGCTGAAAGTGACGCGGGAGATTCCCTGGCGCACACCCATCGCCTCGCTAAACTATCTGCTCACCTCGCATGTCTGGCGACAGGATCACAATGGCTTCACTCACCAGGACCCCGGCTTCATCGACGTCGTGATCAACAAGAAGGCCGAGGTGGTCCGGGTATACCTGCCGCCCGATGCGAACACGCTTCTATCGGTGACCGACCATTGTCTGAGAAGCCGCGACTATGTCAACGTTATTGTCGCCCATCCGGATGCCGAACTGGCCTATGCCCACTACGGGATGAGCGACGCCCCGAAC
>JANOFD010000495.1:0-3603 GCA_031413455.1 Rhodobiaceae bacterium | reverse complement strand
GGAGGTGAAAAAGTACTTCTGGGCTGCGGCCATGGTTCTTCTCATGTTTTAGGCTCTCTTAGTTTGAGGGATGTTCCTTAAACAAGTCTTGAGGGAGGCCGGCTGGGCACGGCGCTCACCAAAGCCGACAGACGTTCCAGCGAGGCGATACGGATCGAATCGCCCTCCGACTCGACGCCGTACTCGCGGAGTTTTTTAAGGGTGCGCGAAAGGGTTTCCGGCTTAATGCCAAGTCGCGTTGCGACTTCCTTCTTCATTCCAGGCAGGATCAATGTTGCTGAGCCCGTCGTCTTCTCGGCTTGGGCAATCAGGAAATGCGCCAGGCGTTCGGCAGCGCTGTGCGTTTTGATTTCCTTGATTTGGCTGATCAGTCCGCGCCAATGGCGCGACAAAACACGCGTGCATTGGGCCGCGAAGGCAACATCTTCTTCAATGAACTGGCGAATTTTCGAGGTCGGCACCAACAACGCTTGGCCGTCGGATGTCGCGCGGGCGCTCACCAAATAGGGCAGGCTAAGAATCGCTGCCGGTAACAGCACGCTTTCCCCCGGCCCGAAAAACTCGATCACCGCCTCGTGACCGTCCGCACCGCCCACCAGGACAATGCCGCCTTCGATGAAGCTGTAGACGAAGTCGGGTTCCTCACCTTCGCGGAACAGAAAGGCATGTGCGCTGAAACGCTGAAGTCCCGCGACGTCTGCAATGCGTGTCAACGACGCCTCGGGCAGACCCGAATACAGGGCCGCTTTCTGCAGGAACGGAATTTTGGGGTGGCTCAATGCCGCAATTCCATGCTGACCGTGATCAAGGCGCAACACGTCGCCTGCGACCTTCGAAACAACTTTATCACCGTCAAATCGCTCGACGCCTTGACATAGATCAAGGAACGCCGAGGCCCGCACCTGCACTTTCGTAACAACGAATCCACGGGGAATACGCGTGCCATGAGCTTAACTACCGCAACTTCCGGCCAGCAAAACACCGCTCTGACGCTTTCGACGCTCGCCTTCACCATATGCTTCGCGGTTTGGACCATCTTCTCAATCATCGGCATTCAGATCAAAAATGATCTGGGGCTCAACGAATCGCAGTTCGGTCTCCTGATCGGCACGCCGATCTTGACAGGTTCGCTCATCCGCTTGGCACTTGGCATTTGGGCGGATCAATACGGGGGGCGGATGGTGCTTACCCTCGTGATGCTATCGGCAGCTTTGGCGACCGCGCTGCTAACCCTTGCCTACGACTACCCGACCTATTTACTTGCGGCGCTCGGCGTCGGCATTGCCGGCGGCTCGTTTTCTGTTGGCGTCGCCTATGTGTCGCGTTGGTTTCCGAAGGAGAAACAGGGAACCGCGCTCGGCATTTTCGGCATGGGCAATGTCGGCGCGGCGGTGACGAAGTTCCTGGCGCCCACAGTGATGGTCACATACGGCTGGCACACGGTCGCGTATTCGTGGGCAGCGGCGATCGCCATTATGGGCATCCTGTTTTATCTCTTGACTCAGGACGACCCCGACATCGTCGCGCGCCGGGCCTCCAAACAAGCGCCCGTCACTTTCATCTCGCAGCTCGAGCCGCTCAAGAACATTCAGGTTTGGCGCTTTTCGCTTTATTATTTCTTCGTCTTCGGGGCGTTTGTTGCGCTGGCGCTCTGGCTGCCGCGCTATCTCATGGGCGTTTACGGGCTCGACATTCAGACGGCAGGCATCATCGGCGCGGCCTATTCGATTCCGGGGTCTTTGTTCCGCGCTTACGGTGGCTATCTGTCTGACCGCCACGGCGCGCGCACGGTGATGTATTGGACGTTCACCGTCTCTGTGATCGCGCTGTTCTTCCTGTCGTATCCGCCCACGACCTACACGGTCGACGGGATCAGCGGTCAAATCACATTCCGCATGGCGACCGGCGTCGCGACCTTTACCGTTATCGTGTTCATCCTTGGCTTCTTCATGAGCCTGGGCAAGGCTGCCGTCTACAAGCATATCCCCGTCTATTACCCGAACAATGTAGGCTCAGTCGGCGGTCTCGTTGGCATGATTGGCGGTTTGGGCGGGTTTGTGCTGCCCATCATGTTTGGCGTGCTCAACGACCTGACCGGCGTCTGGCAGAGCTGCTTCATGCTGCTCTTCGCCGTGACGGCGGTTGCGCTCGTTTGGATGCACTTTGCGATACGTCGGATGGAGCACGAGGCCGCGGGCGACGTCTTCAAAAAGCTCCCCCAGCTGCCTGAAATGCAGACGCTGCACAAACCGCAGCACGAGAACGCGTTGGCCTCGCATGTGATCGAGGATTGGCGCCCCGAGGATGCCGCCTTCTGGAAGAATACCGGACACGCGATCGCACAGCGCAATCTCTGGCTCTCGATCCCGGCTTTGTTGTTGTCTTTCGCAGTTTGGATGGTGTGGTCGGTTGTTGTGGCCAAACTACCTGCGGTCGGTTTCGACTATTCGACCGATGAGCTTTTTTGGCTGGCCGCACTGCCCGGTCTCTCGGGCGCGACGCTGCGCATTTTCTACTCTTTCATGGTGCCGATCTTCGGCGGCAGGCTTTGGACCACACTTGCCACCTGGTCGCTAATAATTCCCGCCCTCGGCATCGGCTTTGCAGTGCAGGACCCGCAAACGCCTTACATCGTCTTTCTTCTGCTGGCTTTGCTGTGCGGTTTCGGCGGCGGAAATTTTGCCTCGTCGATGGGCAACATCAGTTTCTTCTTTCCCAAGGCGGAGAAGGGCAATGCTTTGGCTCTGAATGCGGGCCTCGGGAATCTCGGTGTCAGCGTGGTGCAATTCCTCGTGCCGCTGGTGATTACGACCGGCGTGTTCAGTTGGCTCGGCGGCGATCCGCAAATCGCCACCACCGATGGGAAAGAAACACAGATGTGGCTGCAAAACGCGGGCTTCATCTGGGTGCCGTTCATCATCGCCTCTGCCTTCGCGGCGTGGTTCGGCATGAACGATCTCGGCACGGCGAAGGCATCGTTCGCCGAGCAATCGGTGATCTTTCAGCGCAAGCACAATTGGATCATGTGCTGGCTCTACACCGGTACGTTCGGCTCGTTCATCGGTTATTCGGCAGGCTTCCCGCTGCTGTCTAAGCTCGAATTCCCCGACGTCAATGCGTTGCAGTACGCGTTCCTAGGGCCTCTCGTTGGCGCGTTGTCACGCTCGATGACAGGCTGGGTGTCTGACAAATACGGCGGTGGGCGCGTCACGTTCTGGGTGTTCCTCGGCATGATCGTCGGTGTCGCGGGCGTGCTGTTCTTCCTCGGCATCAAGGACCAAGAGGGTGCATTCTGGGGTTTCCTTGGCAGCTTCCTGTTCCTGTTCTTCGTCACCGGCGTCGGCAATGCGTCGACCTTCCAGATGATCCCCGCGATCATGCGTTTGGAAATGACGCGGCTGATGCCAAGCGCCGACGCGGCCGAGCGCGTACGCCACGGCGACAAAGAGTCTGCGGCGATCATCGGGTTCACCTCCGCGATCGCGGCCTACGGCGCCTTCTTCATTCCAAAAGCTTACGGAACGTCGATCGCCACCACTGGCGGGCCGGAAGCGGCGCTGTGGGCGTTTCTCGTTTTCTATGTGAGCTGCGTTGCGATTACCT
>JANOFD010000494.1:0-2482 GCA_031413455.1 Rhodobiaceae bacterium | reverse complement strand
GCGCCGATCTGGTATCTCGGCCGCCGCGGCTATCAGATCGTGCGCACGCGCCGGCCGACATCAGGCGTCAGGAAGCCCGCGCCATGATCAGTGTCAACGGCACCACGATCGGTGAGACGGAAATTCTCGCCGAAATGCAATACCATCCGGCGCTTACGCGCGAGCAAGCGACGTCTGAGGCCGCCGAGGCACTCATCGTGCGGGAGTTATTGCTCCAGCGCGCCACCATGCTCGGGATTCAATTCACGCCGGGCGCTACCGATTCTGAAGAGGCCGCGATGGTGGCGTTGATTGGTCGCGTTGTACGGGTTCCAGAGGCAGATGCGCAGACGTGCCGACGATGGTACGATAACAACCGAATTAAGATTTGTTCGCAACGGATGTACGAAGCCTCGCACATACTTTATCTGGCTCCGCGCGAAGACGCTGCTGCGCGCGCAACGGCGAAGGCAAGGGCACAGGCAGCACTCATCAGCCTGAATGAAGACCCGTCGCGCTTTGCTGAAATTGCACGCACGCAGTCGAAGTGCTCATCGGCAGGCGAGGGCGGGCGTCTGGGCCAAGTCGCGCTCGGGGAAACAGTGCCGGAAATCGAAACATTCCTTGTGGCGCTTGAGGATGGCCAAATTTGTCCAATACCCGTCGAAACCGAATTCGGTTGCCACGTTTTGCAACTCCATCATCGCATCGAAGGCAAGGACATGTCATTCGAGGAAGCCGAGCCTGTTATTGCGCGCGAACTTCGTGCCCATACCTGGCGCAGGGCGGTAAGCCAGTACATAAGTCTGCTGGCCGGTAGCGCTGATGTGCAAGGTTTCGATATCTGACAGGCGACATCTCCACTGGTGCAGTGAACTTTGGCTTGCCATCGGCGGGCCGCCAGGCGAGAACCCGCACCAACTAGGCAGAGGGAAGCGGCGATGGCATCACCAGTGACAAGTAAGAAGAAGAGAGCGGCGATGCCCGCGTTTGCGGGTTCTGTCGCGCGGCGATTTCCTGCGGTTTGGAACGCCTATGCGAAACTCGGCGAGGAAGCTTCTGCAGCGGGTCCTTTAAGCGAACGGGAGCGCCGTTTGGTGAAGCTCGCGCTTGCCATCGGCTCGGGCGCCGAAGGAGCCACGCATTCACACGCGCGACAAGCGTTGGCGGAAGGACTAACTCCGCCGGAATTGCGCCACGTCGCGCTTCTCGGCATCACGACCCTCGGGTTTCCCGCAAGTGCGGCCGCACTGAGTTGGCTTGACGACGTTTTGCCGAAGTGAGGAATTGATTTGGACTGGGATGGCACGGTCAAACGCCGCGTGACGTGTTAAATTTGATCTAGATCAAAGTTTGCCAGGTTCAAACGGACAAAGCTTGCTCAGCAGTTCCGTCCAACACTGCGGGTGAGGCTAATGCGCGCATGTCAGATTCCCACGCACAAGTGATTCAAGACTCGATGTCTTTGCTTGGACATAAATTGTCACGCACGCCTTCACCTTGCGACGAATGCGACATGCGAGGACGCAGCTTTTGCAGTGCGCTCGCAGGTCGGGAGTTTGCACGCTTGGCCGCGATTGTTACCAGCCGTTCGTACGGTGCGCGCCAAATGATCGTCCAGGAGGGGGACCAAGCGGAGTTCCTGCTCAACATCGTATCGGGGACTGTGAAGCTTTATCGTGCTCTGCCGGACGGGCGTGTTCAGATCGTTGGCTTTTTGGGCGAAGGCGACTTTTTGGGAGTTCCGGCGACACGCTGCTATGCGGTCAGCGCCGAAGCCGTGACACCTACGGAAATGTGTGTGTTTCCGCAGCGTAGTTTCGACCGTTTGCTCAATGAATGTCCGGCGCTCGAGCGGCGGTTATTCGAACTTGCAAGGACTGAAGTTGCGGCGTCACGGGACCACATGCTCCTTCTCGGCCGCAAGACCGCCCGCGAACGGGTGGCAAGTTTTCTTGTTGCGATAGTCGACAAGGCACAATGCGCGCGCGCGACATCGCCTTGCATCACGTTGCCGATGGCGCGCACGGAGATCGCCGACTACCTTGGCTTAACGATGGAGACCGTAAGTCGTACGATCACCTCCCTGCGGAACGAAGGCGTTATTGCCGTTCAATCGCCCGGTCACGTTGACGTGCTTCGCCCCGACACACTTCGCCAGATTGCAAGCGGCGAAGAGTGAGTTGCCCCAATATTCCTCCAAGGGCAGCCGCGAAACAACGGCATGCGCATTGGCGCCACCCCGAGAATTCCGGTCAGTGCCCATCGTGCGTGCTTGGTGCGGTAGGCTGCACCGCGTCCTGTTGCTCCTTGCTTGCGCAAGCGCGTATCTCGGCCATCATCATCGCGTGCATGTTTTTCCTGTACTTTTGCTTGGTGTGCCGACTGCTTATCCGCGCCTGCACGCAGGTATCTATTCTTGCCATAGCTTCACCCATTGCATGTTGGCGCATCTTGGCCTTGCATTCCTGCACATGCGATTTCATGTGTGCGCGCTTTTCCT
>JANOFD010000493.1:0-1649 GCA_031413455.1 Rhodobiaceae bacterium | reverse complement strand
GCGCGCGTGCCCCGGATGAACGCGATCGTCTTTCGACGAGGTGACAAAGAACGGCTCGGGATATTTCACACCCTGCTTCAGATTATGATAGGGCGAAATCTTGCGCAGAAACGCCCCTTCAACCGGATCAGCCGGGTCGCCATACTCGCCCATCCATGACGCGCCGGCCAACAGCTTGTGATAGCGCAGCATGTCGAGCAACGGCACCTGGATGACCACGGCGTTCCAAAGTTCCGGACGCTGTATTAGTTGCACGCCCATCAGCAGACCGCCATTCGACCCGCCCATGATGCCAAGCCGCCGCGAAGTCGTAACCTTGCGCGTCACCAAATCCTGCGCGACCGCCACAAAATCATCATAGATAATCTGGCGCTTGGTCTTCAGGCCCGCCTGATGCCAGGCTGGCCCGAACTCGCCACCGCCTCGAATATTAGCGAGCACATAAACCCCGCCTCGTTCCAACCATAACTTGCCAACGGTTCCCGAATAGCTGGGCGTCATCGAAACCTGAAAACCGCCATAGGCATAAAGCAGCGTCGGGTTCGTGCCATCAAACTTCAAACCCTTTTTCCGCAACACGAAGTACGGCACCTTGACACCGTCGGTCGACGCCACTTCAAACTGATCGACCGTCAGCGAAGCCGCATCAAAGCGCGGCGGCAACGATTTCACCTTCTGGAAGTTGTCATTCGTCACGTCGCCAAAAT
Organism: Rhodobiaceae bacterium; assembly: GCA_031413455.1. GTDB lineage: Bacteria > Pseudomonadota > Alphaproteobacteria > Micropepsales > Micropepsaceae > SZUA-430. The sequence continues at coordinate 942 of JANOFD010000493.1, read as the reverse complement.
AGAGCCCGTCCGGCTCCAGAAACCCGGACACATTGACAAAGACCTGATCGTCTTCCGAGCGCGCCGACACGACACCGATCGAGGCATTGGCCGGCAGCTTCAGTTTGTTACGCGTCCACGCTCCGTTTGAAAACTTGAACGAGTACAGCACACCCTTCACATTCTCATAGACCGCCACAAGCAGCCGGTTGCGAGAACTCGACACTTGCTCAATCGACTCGCGCGCACCTGGCGCATACACCACCGTCGCTCTCGCTGTAGCGCTATCGCGTTTCAACGCCTCAAGATCGAACGACAGCAATGTGCCCTTCACAAAAGACGCCCCGCCCCAAGTCCAATCTTGTTCCAGCGTCAGTACGATTTGTTTTGAAACTAACGTCTGCAAACTCGACTTCAGCGGAAACGGCAATCGCACAGGCCCGCCAGCGGTCGACAAATAGTACTCGGTCTCAAAGAACGATGGATAGCGCGTGAACACAACGGCCTGCACCTTCCCGTCCTCGTCGCGCCAAACGCCCGCGCCCGCTGAAACATCGCTCGCCTTGCCGCGATAGACTTCAACCGCGTCTTCCCACTTGGTGCCACGCGCCCACTTCTTGACGATGAACGGATAACCCGACTCCGTCATCGTTCCCGGACCAAAATCGCGCGACACATAAAGCGTATCGGCATCCAGCCAGTCGGCATTCTGTTTGCCCGCAGGTAATCGGAACCCACCAGCCACGAAAGATTTCGCAGTATTGTCGAACTCGCGAATTTCGACAGCGTCTTTGCCACCTTCAGACAGATTGACCAAGCACTTGGTTTCGTCAGGCTGCAGACACCCAGCCCCCTTGTAAACCCAGTTCGCGCCTTCAGCTTTTGACAGCGCGTCAACGTCAAGAACCACATCCCAGGACGGCGACGCTTTCTGATACTCTTCGACTGACGTGCGCCGGACGA
>JANOFD010000492.1:0-1616 GCA_031413455.1 Rhodobiaceae bacterium | reverse complement strand
GACCGGACTGTTTTCGGATGTGCCGGAGGCGATTGCCTCCACGATTGAGATCGCCAAACGCTGCGCGTTTTATCCAACCAAGCGCAGCCCGATATTGCCGCCCTTCAAGCCCTCCTCCGGACTTTCACCCGAGGAGGAATTGCGTACTCAGGCGCGCGCTGGGCTGAAGGTAAGACTTGAGGCAAATGGATTGTTCGCCGCTGAGAAAGACTATTGGGACCGTTTAGAGTTCGAACTGGACGTTATCATCCGGATGAATTTTGCCGGATATTTCCTGATCGTTTCAGACTTTATGAAATGGACGCGAGGCCAGGGCATACCGGTTGGCGTACGTGGATCGGGAGCCGGTTCTGTCGTGGCGTGGGGGCTGCAGATCACGGCGCTCGATCCGTTGCGATTTGGTTTGGTCTTCGAGCGCTTTCTCAATCCTGAGCGTGTTTCGATGCCGGACTTCGATATCGATTTCTGTCAGGACCGGCGCGGAGAAGTTATCCGCTATGTTCAGGACAAGTATGGAAAGGATCGCGTCGCGCAGATCATTACATTTGGGACGTTACAGGCGCGCGCGGCGCTTCGCGACGTCGGGCGGGTTCTGCAAATGCCGCAGGGGCAGGTCGACCGGATTGCCAAGATGATCAAGGTCAAACCGGGATCGCCGACGAAACTGCGCGATGCAATCAACGAAGAACCGCGTTTGCTGCAGATGGAGAACGAGGAGGAGGCGGTTAAGCGGCTCTTTTCGATTGCCGGGCAGCTGGAGGGGCTGTACCGCCACGCTTCAACCCATGCCGCCGGCGTGGTCATTGGCGACAGGCCGCTGGATGAAATTGTGCCGCTCTATCGCGACCCCAGCTCCGATATGCCGGTGACACAGTTCGACTATGAAGGCGATGAGAAGGCGGGTCTGGTCAAGTTCGATTTTCTGGGTCTCAAGACGCTGACGGTGATTGCGGGCACCGAGGCGCTTGTTGCCGAACGGCACGGTATCAGGGTCAAGGCTGAAGAGGTGCCATTCGACGACAAGAAGTCGTTCGAGGCCCTGAGCAAAGGAACATCCACCGGGATCTTTCAGCTTGAAAGTACGGGCATGCGCGATCTGTTGCGCAAGATGCGGCCGGACCGGGTTGAGGACCTGATCGCGCTTGTGGCGCTGTATCGTCCGGGGCCGATGGACAATATTCCAAAGTACATCGCCTGCAAGCACGGCCGGGAGAAGCCGTTTTACCTGCACCCGGCGTTGGAGCCGATCTTGTCAGACACCTATGGCGTGATGACCTATCAAGAGGACGTCATGCTGATTGCGCGCGAGCTGGCCGGGTACTCGATGGGGCAGGCCGATGAGTTGCGCCGCGCGATGGGCAAGAAAATCAAGGAGCAGATGGCGGCGCACCGGGCGAAATTTATCGAAGGCGCTGCGCTCAAGAAAAATATTCCGGCCGGGATCGCCGAACAAATCTTCGATCAGGCCGAGAAGTTCGCAGGTTATGGTTTCAACAAAGCCCATGCGGCGGCGTACGCGCAGGTGGCTTATCAAACGGCGTGGTTGAAGGCGAACTACCCGGTTGAGTTTTTCGCCGCCTCCATGACCCTCGATCTCGGCAATACCGACAAGCTCA
>JANOFD010000491.1:0-1491 GCA_031413455.1 Rhodobiaceae bacterium | reverse complement strand
CTGCAATGGTAGGCGTCAACCGGCGGCCATAGGTGTAGGGTTGGCCGCGGTTTTCCAGCGCCTCGACCGTGCGATGCAAAATCGTGGAAGCGTGATAGACGGGGGGATTGACCAGCCCGTGATGTTCAAAAGGCGCGCGTCCGGCGGTCACAATTCGCGTTTCGGGCCGCTTGGTGCTGCTTCCAGGTTTGGACATGGAGCCGGGCTTTCCTCTATGTAGTGGTATTCAATGGCAGCGTGCCGCATTCCAGCGGTGTTCCGCAATCCTGTTTGAAAGGGAATTGTATGCGTTTCTTGATGATTTGGCTGGCGGTGTGCGCTTTGACCTCAACGGCAATGGCAGCCAATTCGCCAACGCTGGAACGGGTGAAAAAGAACGGCTATCTGCGCTGCGGCGTCAATGAAGGGCTTATCGGCTTTGCCAGTCCCGACGCCAAGGGGAACTGGACCGGATTTGACGTTGATTTTTGCCGAGGCCTCGCCGCCGTCATCCTCAACGACCCCAACAAGGTTCGCTTTACGCCGACCTCGGCAAAGGTACGTTTTACGGTGTTGCAGTCCGGTGAGGTTGACCTGCTGTCGCGCAATACGACCTGGACCATGAGCCGCGACGTTCAGCTCGGCCTTGAATTCATCGCAGTCTCCTACTATGACGGTCAGGGTTTCATGGTGCCAAAGAAGCTGAACGTGACCGGCGCCAAGCAATTGAACGGCGCCACGGTCTGCACCAACACCGGCACAACAACCGAGCTCAATCTCGCAGACTATTTCCGCGCCAACAATCTGAAATACAAGATAATCGCGTTTGAGAAAAACAACGAAGTGCTCGCGGCCTACGACGCCGGACGTTGCGACGCCTACACAACCGATGCGTCCGGTTTGTATGCCGAGAAATTGAAACTGAAAAACCCGAACGATCACCTGATCCTGCCTGAGATCATCTCAAAGGAACCCTTGGGACCGGCCGTGAACCACGGCGATCAGCAATGGGCCGATCTTGTGCGCTGGACGTTCTTTGCCCTGGTCAATGCCGAAGAGCTGGGCGTCACCTCGAAAAACGTCGATCAGATGTTGAAATCGCCCAACCCTGAAATCCGCCGCTTGCTTGGCGTGGAAGGCGCGTTTGGCGAAGGTCTGGGGCTGACAAAAGACTGGGTCGTGCGCCTTGTGAAGCGCGTTGGCAATTACGGAGAGATCTTTGAGCGCAATGTCGGCCAGGGCTCTCAACTGAAGATCAAGCGCGGATTGAACGCGCTGTGGAACAAGGGTGGTGTGATGTACGCGCCGCCGGTCCGCTAACCGATAAAGCCTCGCACAATGTCCTGGTGGCGCACGCGGCGAACGCAAGATTTGCTGTTTCAGGCAGCCTTGCTGGGCGGCGTGGTGTTGCTTATAGGCGGCATGGCGTGGAATGCATCTGTCGCCCTTGAGCGCCAGAACATCGCCTCAGGGTTCGGCTTTCTCGATAACACGGCCGGATTTGATGTCGTG
>JANOFD010000490.1:0-3392 GCA_031413455.1 Rhodobiaceae bacterium | reverse complement strand
CTGGAAGCAGAAACAGTGTCAGGAAGAAGAACAAAGAATCCTTGGTAACAGTGTGGAGCAAAAAGGGAAAGCAGGGCACACTACAGAGTGAAACAGCCTCGGCTTTAAGCCCTCGCTTCGCTCCGGTCCCCCTCCCCCGCTGAAGCGGGGGAGGATGAGCGGCGTTCGACTTCAACCGTCCAGCGCGCGCTCGACGAGTCCCAGGCGGCGCTGACGACTTTGTGGCGGAAGCGGATGTGTTTGTCGATGCCGGCGTCTTTGGCGGTATCGGTGACATAGTCGCGGATCGCGTCGCCGGGCGAGATTGTGCTGGGGTGCGTCCATGGCTTGAAGCCGTAGCCCATCGTCAGCATGTCGCTGTCGGAGCGAATGCCGGGATAGCGGAACAGGTCCCAGGTGCCGCCGATGCGTTCGCGGTTCTCCAAGATCACGTAGGATTTCTTCGGATTGTTCTTTTGCAGATGCCAGGCCGCATCGATGCCCGACAGGCCTGCGCCGATGATGAGGACGTCGAAATGTTCGTTTGGCATGGCGGGGACTTTCACGGAGTTTGTTTCTGACATTTTGTCAGTTTTCCTGCAAAACGCAAATCGGGCCCCGCGATGTTGAATCGCGAGGCCCGTTTTTCATGTCACTGCAAGCGATTAGCCTAGACGGCGCGGCGTGATGGGCCGGGACGGGCTTGACCAGGACGGGCGTCTGTACGGCGGCCCTGGTATGGCTTGCTGCCTGGTTTGTGCGGCCGCGGTTGACCGGGCTTGCCGGTTTCAGCTGGCTTGTGAGGGCCTGCGTTCCGGCGCTCCTGGCTGTGTGGTGAATGTGGGCGCGTGTGTGCGTGCGCGGCCTCTTTGCGAGCGTGCGGTGCTGCTTGCGGGGTGTGCGGCGCGCGTGGTGCCTGACCTGGTTCGCGTCCGGGCAGATAGGGGCTCTCGTTCGACGCCCTGGCAGCGCGGGGCAGACCCTGTGGTGCGCCTTCCGATTTTTGCCAGGTGCCGGCGCCGCCCTTGCGGTGTGGCTTGGGACCCTTGTTGAACTTCTGCTGGTTGTCAGGTCTTGGAGCATGTGCTTCGCGCGGTTTGTCGCCGTGTGGCGTGTGAGCGCGCGCTTCGCGTGGGGCGTGCGGGCGTGCAGCTCTGTCGCCACTGTCCCGGCGAGGTCCGCGACTTTCTGGGCGCGCTCCGCCACGACTTTCTGGGCGCGCTCCGCCACGACTTTCCGGACGCGGGCCGCCGCGATTTTCCTGGCGCGGGGGGCGCGGTCTGTCGCGACGATCTTCGCCGCGATTTTCTTCTCGCGCTCCGCCACGCGTTTCCTGGCGTTGCTCGTGGGTCAAGGTGGGGGCTGCTTCGCCTGGTACCGCGTCCTTGGCGCGCCATTCGCTGGACGGGATTTGCTGACGAGTCAGTCTTTCGATGTCGCGCAGCAGGCCACGTTCTTCGCGATCGCAGAATGCAATCGCGATGCCTTCGGCGCCGGCGCGCGCGGTGCGGCCGATGCGATGGACGTAGGATTCAGGTACGTGCGGCAGGTCGAAGTTCACCACATGGCTGATGCCATCGACGTCGATACCACGGGCGGCGATGTCGGTTGCGATCAGCACGCGGGTGCGGCCTGAACGGAAGGCGTTCAGGGTGTAGACGCGCTGGCTCTGGCTTTTGTTGCCGTGGATGGCGGAGCAGACAATTCCTGCACAATCCAGAGCGCGCACAATCTTGTCGGCGCCGTGCTTGGTGCGGGTGAACACAAGAATGCGATTCATGTCTTTGTCGTTGCGCAGCAATTCGATCAGCAGGGCACGCTTGGAGCCATTGTCGACGTGGATGACGCGTTGGGCGATCTTTTCGACGGTGGTGGCCTGGGGCGTGACGCTGACGCTGATCGGGTTTTTCAGGAGGTCGCCGGCAAGGGTGCCGATTTCCTGCGGCATGGTGGCCGAGAAGAACAGGTTTTGACGTTCGCGCGGCAGGTAGGACACCAGCTTGCGAATGTCGTTGATGAAGCCCATGTCGAGCATGCGGTCGGCTTCGTCGAGGACGAAGATTTCCGATTTGGAGAGATCAACGGCGCGCTGATTGACGAGGTCGAGCAAGCGGCCCGGCGTTGCGACCAGAATATCGATGCCGTTTCGCATGACTTGTTTTTGCTGATATTCGCTGACGCCACCGAAGACGGTGGTGACGTTCAGATTCATAAAGCGGCCATAGGCCTTGAAGTTGTCGGCGATCTGGGCCGCAAGTTCACGCGTCGGGGACAGGATGAGGGCGCGGGCCGTTTTGGGCGCGGCGGTGCGCTTGTCGGCGGCGAGCCGTTGGAGGATGGGGAGCGCAAAGCTTGCGGTCTTGCCGGTGCCGGTTTGGGCGATGCCGAGCAAGTCTTTTCCCGCCAATACGTGGGGGATGGCCTGGGCCTGGATTGGGGTCGGGGTCTCGTAGCCTTCTTGCACCAAAGCTTTCAGGAGGCGCGGTTCGAGGCCGAGCGAATTAAAATCGTTCACTATCAATACTTTCAATAATGCGAGTTCGCACGCAGCGTCCGTTCGCTCTTGAGCGACGTCTGACGCTACGCGAAAATATCGCGGGTTGCGTAGGACGCCCCGCGTGTTACCTGGGCAGTTCCGGATGATTTGGCGCTCAAAAGGTATCGATTGTGAGACCGCTTGTAGATCTCGTGCCGGTCACGCGGCGTGAGCGCTTGCGAAGAAAAACTCTCTTTGCAGGCGGTGATATGCCTATCGATTGCGGATAAGTCAAGGACGAGTGTGTCACCGAGGCGTTAACGTCCCTGGGTGGCGGAAATGCACAGTTCAGGCGCGCAGTGCCCGCGTCATGGGGACGTAATGGCTCGGTGTCGCGTGCGTAACGAAAGGTCGCAGGGGCGGGGCGACAAAGGTTTTGAACCACAAAGGACACCAAGACACCGCGCGTTTTCTTCGTGATCCTGTCCTTCGTGCGCCAACCGTTTTCGTACGGATCAGGTTTGCGGTTTCGGTGGCGTCGAGTGCCCAGAGCGGATTGACCAGAGCGGTCCGCTTGGATCGAGCTGCAGTGGAAACGATTGCTCGGGATTGGGCAGGTGGGAAAACGGGGTCTATTCAATCAGTTGCACTTTCTGCGCCGAACCTTGGTCAAACTCAATTCATCCAATCTCTTCTTCAAGCGTGGAGCGGCGAAGTCGACGAAGGCGCGCACCTTGGGGGCGACGATCGTGGTTTGCGGATAGACCAAATGCACGGGCACCGCGGACGGCGTGAAGGCGTCGAGGACGGGCACGAGCGTTCCCGCTGCGATCGCCTCGGCCACCATGTTGGAGAGTGCAATCGTTACGCCGTCGCCGGCTTCGGCCGCAGCGATGGCGGCGACGGCGTCGTTGATCTCAAGCGTGGGGGATAGGTG
>JANOFD010000489.1:0-1792 GCA_031413455.1 Rhodobiaceae bacterium | reverse complement strand
ACTCAACAAGCGCCGGCTAACCCTTCCGCTACACCGGCCAGAGGCTCGAACCCGAAAGCGGGCTCATGTTCTACAACGCCCGAGTCTACTCAACCGAACTAGGCCGCTTCCTCCAAACCGACCCCATAGGCACCAAAGACGACCTCAACCTCTACGCCTATGTGGGGAATGATCCGGTGAACGCGACCGATCCGAGTGGAGCGGAGTCAGCGTGTATCAGCATGAACACCGGTTGCGGCATGCGGAATCTGAGCGGGCGAGAAATGCTCGCCTTCGGATCGGTCTTGCTCGATTTCACTCCTGTACTCGGAGACGCGAAGGGTTTTTATGATGCCTACCGGGACGGATCGCCTGAGGCTTGGGGAATTGCGGCGCTCAGCCTCATCCCAGGGTTTGACCTGGCAAAGTACGGCGATGAGGCAATTGGCGTAGTGAGGGGGGCAAGCAGGGCGCTTCGGCGATCTGAGGCAAGGTGCGGTCAAGGGCGATGAACTGACGCCCCATCACATGCCTCAAGCGGCTCTTGGATTTACGAGTTACAGTGACGATGGGGCGCTAGTGGTGACCAGTGCCGAACATGAACTCACCCGAACCTTTGGTTATAAAGGTGCCCAAACCGCCATCGACGAAGCCGGGATGTCGTTCAGAAATGTTCTCGCGCGCGACTTGCATGACCTTCGCGGCATCGCAGGTTCGCGCTACAATCACGGATCGCTTGACTTACTCGACTATTATCGGGCGAATTTTCCGAACTTGATGTCAAAGCCGTGAAATCAGAAAATACAGCGACCCATCAATGACCTCGTCAGGCTCGGACTTCTTCCCAACTCCCAAGAGCGTAGCATTGAGAGACTGAAGACATTCCAGACATTGATCGCCGCCGTTCGGAAACCAATAACCGACGAGGAAGCTTGCGCCCTTGTTAGTTTATTTGGCACTGACGAGGCGTTTGGGCTGGCATGGAGCGTCCTTCACCTGATCGAGACTGCGCCAGGCTGGCCGATTTGGAATGTGCTCTCTGATCCCGACAATGAATAGGTGGCGCTACTTGCTCATCGGTCAAGGCATCTGAGACACGAGTAGGAATTTCAATACGGTCATTCATTAGGAAGAAAGGGGGACGCTATACCCAATTCCCCGGCACACCTTCTCGGCCATCCGCGGCCCGCTCGCGGGTAAGAATTGGCTTCAGACACCAGATTGTTTGCGTTCCGCAGATGTGTCAATCCCGGCACATTTCCTCCGCCCGCGACAAACTTCTGACAAAGCCTTAGTGTAGCCTCACATCAGAAAGTGAGACCGTCACATGCTTACCGTCAGAACCGCACGCGCCTGGGGCGCACTTGCCGCCGTCGTCATCCTCGTCTTGGCACAAGCACACACCGCCGCCGCCAGCCCCACCCAGCGCGAAGCCCGCGCCACCGCCATCATCGCCGCCCTCTCGACCGGCGAGCCCGCCACCTACGAGCGCGCCGCTCAGGCCAATTTCGCGCCTGCCATGCTCGCCCGCCGCACGCCACAGCAGCGCGCCGAATTTGTTGCCACCATGCACGATGACTTCGGCGCCCTCACCATCGTCAAAATGGCGCCCGACGCGGGCGCCTTGCGTGCTGACGTGCGTGGCAAAGCGGGCAAGACAGCCGTGCTTGTTTTCAGCTTCGACGCCACGCCCGCAAATCTCATTCAGGGCATCGAAGTGCGCGCCGGTGGTGACGACGACGCGGCCAACGCCCCCGCCATCCCGCCGCCGCCCATCACCTCCGCGATGCCGCAAGCCGCAATGAGCCGTGCC
>JANOFD010000488.1:0-7228 GCA_031413455.1 Rhodobiaceae bacterium | reverse complement strand
TCGGCAGCGTGGTCGAATCCGTGCAATGCGCGGTTGAGATTCAGCGCGAGCTCAAAGCGCAGAACGAGGCTTTGCACCAAGCGCAGCAGATGGCGTTCCGCATCGGCGTCAATCTGGGCGATGTGATGATCGACGATCACGACATCTTTGGCGAAGGGGTGAATATCGCTTCGCGGCTGCAGTCCATTGCGCCGCCTGGGGGAATCCTGATCTCGGGTTCAGTATACGATCAGGTGAAGAACAAGCTGGCGCTGGGTTACAACTTCATGGGTAACCAGCAGGTCAAGAATATCAGCGATCAGGTGCCGGCCTTTGTCGTCATGCACGATGCGGCGCCTTCGATGCCGATTGCGGGCGGGATGAGGCGTGTTTCGGCGATGGCCCCTGCCCCGGTTTCGTTGCGATTTGCGGCGGGCGCGGTTGATGGCGCCTTTGCCTGCGCGCTGACATTTGCGGCTGCGATCGCTTTGCAAGGCGTCGTGGGACCGGTGTTTGCAATCAATGCGCCGTTCACGTTGCTGGCGAAAGAACGCTTGATTTCCAGCGACTTGCCATCGACCGATATTGAAGACGGCGGCAAGATCATTCGCACCACAACGCGCTCGGTGATCGAACGCGATTATTTCGGCATGGTTCGCCAGACATTTGCACGCGTCGAGGTGGAGTTGGGCGCTGCCGGCACGGCGCGGTCGCGTCCGGCGGTAAGCGAGAGCCGCGAAGTGTTGCTTGGGGCCGACCGGCGTACAGAGTTGACGCGCTTGCCGTTGTGGATGGCGTCGATCATTGCCTATTTCGTGATGCTGGTTTTGGCTGAAGGCTGGCTTTTGCGCGGTGCTTCACCCGGCAAACTCTTGATGGGCATCCGGGTTTCGCCGGTGAAGGGCGAGGCAATGGATTTGAATCGCGCCGCCTTGCGTAACCTTTCAAAAGTCCTGTCGCTGGCGACAGCTATGATTGGCGTGTTGATGGCGTTTTGGTCGAAGCGGCGGCAAATGCTGCACGATCAACTGGCCGGATCGTATGTGCACGACGCCAAATAAAAAGGGCGCGGGAGAAACTCCCGCGCCCTGGTACATTTTCACTCTTTAGCGCGTCTTTTGCGGTTGCATCTGAAGCTTCGGTGCCTGGCTTTGCGTGCTGTTCTCTTTCAGGAGCTTCGCCGCGGCCACCACCGGTTCTGTCCCCAGGATCTGACTAAGCAGCGTCATGGACCGGGCGACTTCAGCCGAGGTTTCAAACATCTCGCCAACTTCTTCGAAAGGCGATTTGCGCTTGGGGAACTGTTCGAGGTTGATCGCAGAGTCTGCAGGAATTCCCGCCAGCGCCTTGGTTGCTTCGAGAGCGGCGCGGAAGCCACCGAACTCGTCAACCAGGCCCCGCGCCTTTGCATCGGCACCAGTCCAGACCCGGCCCTTTGCATTCTCGCGCACTTTCTCGACAGGGAGCTTGCGGCCGGCTGCAACCTTGGCAGTAAAGTCAGCGTAGATCTGGTCAATGCCACGCCGGAATTTTTCCAGCTGTTCGGGTGTGAACGGTGCATTGTCAGACTGCATCAGGGCATTGGTACCGATGCCAATCGTTTTGACATCCATGCCCAGCATGGCCCAAGACCCGACCGTGATGATCTTGCCCGACAACACGCCGATGGAGCCGGTGATCGTGGTCTCGTGAGCGTAGATCTTGTCAGCCGAGAGTGACACGTAGTAGCCCCCCGAAGCGGCAACATCGCCCATGCTGACAACGACTTTCTTGCCAGCCTTTTGGGCCTTCTTCACCGCATCAAGGATCTGATCGGAGGCAATGGCTGATCCGCCGGGCGAGTTTACCCGGAACAGGATGGCCTTGACGCTGTCATCTTCGGTTGCCTTGCGGAAAGCGCCGGCAATCGTGTCGCCACCCATCGAACTGCCGCCGCCGAAGCCGCCGCCTTCCGACTTGCCATCATTGATCTGGCCATCGCCATGAATGAAAGCAATGGTTGGACTACCCGCATTTTCCCAGGGGCTGCCAACGAGCTGGAAATACTCGCTGAGTGTCTTCAGTTCGGCCTTGTCTCCGGCCCTGGCCAATGCGGCATCCTTGGCTTCGTCGTCATAGCCTTGCTTGTCGATCAGCTTTTTGTCGATCGCTTCCTGGGTCAGATAAGGAGCCGCGTTGATGAGCGCCACGACTTCTTCGCGTGTTTTCTTGCGGTCGGCGGCAATGTTTGCGGTTGCCGTATCGAAGACGGACTGGAGCAGGCGCTCAGTCGCTTCGCGATGCGCTGCGGTGTAGTCCTTCTCGGTGAAGACATTTGCAGCGTTCTTGAATTCGTAGCGCTGTTCGAATTGCGGGGTGGCGTTGATCTTTTCCAGCAGGCTGCGGAAAAATGTCGTCGTGGCGGCCACTCCGGCGGTGTTCATCTCGCTGACGGGTTGCATCCAGATTTCGTCAGCCACTGATGCCAGCAGATAGTCGCCCATGCCATTGGTGTAAAACCCTTGCGCGTGAGCGATGACGAATTTGCCTTTGGCTTTGAAGGACTTCAGCGCGGCGCGCAGTTCCTGGGCTTCGCTGCTGCCAATGCCGTTGCCGCCGACGCGCATGAAAATGCCTTTCACGTGAGCGTCATTCTCGGCAGCTGCTAATGCGGTCACCGCATCAATCACCGAACCGACTGTGTTGGGTTCGGAGAAGATCATATTCTGCTTTTTGTCGGGCAGGCCGTTGCGCATGTCAAAGGTCAGCACCACTTCGGCCGGCACTTTGGGTTGGGTGAAGATGCCAACGACGCTCGAAATCAGCACCGCGAGAATGAGGAAAAGTACGATCGAGGCGAATAGGTTGAACATCCCCTTCAACCGCGCCAGGAACCAAGACCACATGAAACGCCCCTTTTATGAGTTTTGTTGGTTTACAGCATTATAGCGGTGCTCGCTTAACACCGGATGTAACGAAGTTGTAAGGACATAAGGTGGCGCCCGCAACCTGGTAGCCGCAACACAATGTCTTGATAATTTTTAGCGAATTCCCCCTGCGAATGTATCGCACTGCCCGACCTCGCCCGTTTGGAGACCCTTTTTAAACCACGACACGCGTTCGGCGGAGGAACCGTGGGTGAAACTTTCGGGGACGACATAGCCTTGCGCGCTCTTTTGGAGGCGGTCGTCGCCAACGGCGGCGGCGGCGGTCATCGCTTCTTCGATGTCGCCTGCATCGAGCAGTTTTTTGTCAGTGTGGCTGGCCCAAACACCTGCCAGACAGTCGGCCTGAAGTTCCAGCTTCACCGACAGCGCATTGCCTTGTGTCTCGCTGGAGATGGCGCGCTGTTGATTGACCTTTCCGGAAATGCCGAGCACGGTTTGGATGTGGTGGCCGACCTCATGGGCGATCACGTAAGCCATGGCAAAGTCACCGCTGGCGCCGAGCTTGGCACTCATGTCGTCAAAAAAACTGAGGTCCAGAAACAGTTTGCGGTCGGCCGGGCAATAGAACGGACCGACGGCGCTCTGTGCGAAGCCGCACGCTGATTCAACAGCGCCGTTGAATAAAACAAGGACTGGTTTCTCGTAGGTTTTTCCAGTGCGGGCGAATTCCGCCGTCCAGATGTCTTCGGTTTCCGCGAGGACCACACCAACCAATTTGCTGCGTTCGGCTTCCTGTGCGGTTTCCTGATAAGGCCCCGCAGGCGACTGCACACTTCCGGTATCGATGATTTGAGACGGGTCGATGCCTAGAAAATACGAGACAACAACGATGACGATTAACCCTAGTCCGCCGCCCGCACCGGCACGACCGACACGGAAACGTCCGCCACCACCGGCAGATTGGCCACGCCGGTCTTCAATATTTCCGCTCTGTCTGCGACCATCCGTCTTCATATGCTGGCTCTCCAATCGGTGAAAACTTAAGAAATTCAGCCGTTTCTCGAGGTGATTACACCAATTCGGAGAACGCTGAACAGGTGAACTACCAGAATTAACACCTCTTGTTTGTGGCCGCGCAATCTGGCGAAATGGCACAAATAACGCAGCACCGCTTCACTGGGGGAAGCACGGGATGCTTTTTCGTTCGATTTCATTGATCACAAGTGTAGTGACAACGGTGTTGCTCGCTTTTTGTTTCATCACGTTTCCGGCGTCACGGGTCGAGAACGCCAACGCCTATTTTCAGGAAACGTCGATCCGCTCGTCGGGGCTGGTTGGCACGCGTACACTGGCGTTGACCTTTGACGATGGGCCATCGGCCTATACCGGACAATTGCTCGACATTCTGGCGCAGAACAATGTGAAGGCGACGTTTTTCATAGTCGGTTCGCGGGTCAAGCATCGCAAAGAAACGATGGAGCGGATGGCACGTGACGGCCACGTCATTGCCAATCACTCGTTCAGTCATGCGCAGCTGGGGCGCCGGTATGCGGCTAGTCCTGAACTTTTGCTTGAACAAATTGCGGGCACGAACGATGCGATTGCGCCGTATGTGAAGCCGGGCCAGGGGCTCTATTTCCGTGCGCCGTATGGCGTTTGGCGCAATGCGCACGCACGCATTCTGAACGACGATCCCGTCCTGCGGAATTATGTCGGGCCGATCTATTGGGATATTGGCGGACAGATTGTGACTGATGATGAAGGCAATACGCGTTCAGCCGCCGACTGGGATTGCTGGTCGCGCGATTGGGACGCCGACAAATGTGCGCGCGGCTATCACCGCGAAATTGCGCGCAAACAAGGCGGCATTGTGCTGATGCACGATATCCGCGAACGCTCGATCTGGATGGTGCAGGCCTTGCTGCCGACGCTGGTTGCGGAAGGTTATAAATTCGTGACGCTTGATGAAGTTCAGGCGCTTGATCAATTCAAGACACCGCCCCTCGCAGATGTGCCGGTGGCCGACGCCGGTTCGACACCGCGGATGGGCTTTCTCGCTCAATAGAGGGCCTTGGCTATGCGGCATCTGATTGTCCCGGTATTGCTTGCATTGAGCGTGCCCCAACCGGCGCAGGCGTGCGCCTGTTGCTCCGAGACCGGTCAACGCCTTGAGCAGACCGGTGCGATTGAAACCTATGAACGCAGTGAGATCGCGGAGGTCCGATTTGCGCCTGCGGCAAAGCTGTTCACCGATCCCGGTTTTCCCGACAGCATCGAAGGCATTCGCGAGCCGTCAGACCAGGACTATCGCCTGGCCGCAAGCAATTCCGGAACGCATCTGGTGTTTGATTTTACCGATGCGCAGGGCCGCACGGGCCGCGTCATGTTTCCTTTTCCCAAACGCTTTACCCGTTTCGAAGTTGATCCGCGCGCGGCGGTGGCCGAAGGTGGCCTCGGCCCAACGCTGTACAAGGAATGGCGCCTGCACGGCATTGCCAAACTGAGCGGGATATTGGCGGCGCGCGGTCAGTGGGCGCATGCGCGGCTGATCCTGCACGGGCGCGGAAACAGCTGCACCTCCGCGCATGACTTCGAAAACTGGACGCTGGCGGTCACAGGCAAGGCGATCCGGTTCAAATTCCTCGGCGCCACGGTGCGGTGAAGGCAGCAGAAGCAAATTAACGACCCCACTCACGTCATGGCCGGGCACCTTACCCGGCCACCAAGTCGGCTCGCGTCGGCGAGGCGAAGAGACGCTTCGATTTTTCAAGCATAGCGCCATTCCGTTGCGTAGACACGCAACGCCTGGGTGGCCGGGTCAAGAGCCCGGCCATGACGGGCTTTTTGGCTTCGTGGTGACCCTTGCTTACTTCGAGTTCAGCTTGATGGCGACGTGGGATTGGGTGCCGGCTTGGCTGACCACGAAGAGTAGAAGCGAGTCGCGCTTGAGTGCCTTGGCCTGTTCGATCGCCAGGTTGACATCGTCGAGCGTCGCCACGCTGCTGGTGCCGGCGCCGACGATGCGGTCGCCGGGGCGCAAGGCGCTTTGGCCTGCGTGGCTTTCTTCGTCGATCCCCATGATCAGCACGCCCGAGACGTCTTTGGCGAAGGAATAATCGCTGCGCGTCACGTCGGTGATTGTTTGCAAGGCCAGTCCCATCGACGTTTGCTTGAACTGGGGATTTGTGTCGGGCGCTTGCGCCATGCTGTCGCGCTGAACCAGCGTCACCGAGATCTTCAGTTCCGCGTTGGTGCGCCAGACCGTAAACACCGCCGTCTGGTTTGCACCCAGATTTGCTATCTTGCGTGAGGCCTCGCGATTGTCCTTCACCGCCTGCCCGTTGATCTTCAAAATGACGTCGCCGCGTTTAATCCCTGCTTTGTCGGCTGGACTGCCTTCAATGACGGTTGTGACGAGGGCGCCCTTTGAATTTGGCAAGCCCAAAGCCTTGGCGTCTTCGTCGCTGAGGGCGGCAATTTGCACGCCCAGGTAACCACGGCTGACGGTGCGGCCGGCGATGAGATCTGCGACGACGCGCTGGATCGTCGAAGACGGAATGGCAAAGCCGATGCTGGTGCCCTGGCGCCCGATCGTGTTCATACCGATGACGCGGCCTGAAGTGTCGAAGGTTGGGCCGCCGGAGTTGCCGGGATTGATGGGCGCGTCGAGCTGGAGATACTCGGTGAACTGGCCGCTGGCGAGTTCATCGCGGCCACGGGCCGACAAAATGCCCGCCGTCGCTGTGCCGCCCAAACCAAACGGATTGCCGACGGCCAGAACGAAATCACCGACGCGTACACGCCTGTCGTTTTCAAATTTTACACTGGCGAGCGACTTGGTGCTCTCGACCTTGAGCAACGCAATGTCGGTCTCTTCGTCGCGGCCTATCAGGCGGGCCTTGAGCTTTGTGCCATCGGCAAAGCGGACATCGGCTTCGGTAGCGGTGCCCATCACGTGATTGTTGGTGACGATGTGGCCCGCGGAATCGATGACAAAGCCGGAACCCAGACCGGCCTTCGTGGTCAGGCTGACGACGGCAGGCGACACGCGCTGGACGATGTCGGCCCAACTGGTCATAGACACCTCGCCCGCGAGAGCGGCGGCAGTGGCGAAGACGATGAAGGCTATGGTGCCAAAGGCGAGAGAAAGGCGCTTCGTGGTGACACTATAAGCGCGTGAAAACCCAACAGACATAGACTACTCCCCAACGAACCAGGGGAACCCTCCCCTTTGAACCTGATACAGAGTGTACATGCGGATGGCGGCGCTGAGTAGTGTGGCCCGTAAATCGCAGTCGCACAACCTACGGGGGAAGCCGGGCCATGGGTTTCGCTGTTTAGGGATTTCGGGATTGGCCCATCGCAAACTCAGGGAAGTCATG
>JANOFD010000487.1:0-1571 GCA_031413455.1 Rhodobiaceae bacterium | reverse complement strand
CGACTTCGAGTTTTACCTTGGGTAGGAAATCAACGACATATTCGGCACCACGATAGAGTTCTGTGTGGCCTTTCTGCCGTCCGAAGCCCTTGGCTTCTGTCACGGTGATGCCTTGGACGCCCACTTCCTGGAGGGCTTCCTTTACTTCGTCCAGCTTGAAAGGTTTGATGATTGCTTCGATTTTTTTCATATTCGGCCTGCCAGGTGAATTTCGCGGACCTTAGCTTGCTGAGTCAGACCGGAACAACCGGGAATCTGCCCACGGGACAGGCAATTGTGCACAAACTGTGGGCAGCACGGTCGCTGCTTGCGGTGGGATTGGCGCTTTGCCAAGGTGGCGGCTTAGCGAACAGGCGGTTAGTATGAAGCCACTTAATCCGAATTTTGCCGGCGCGGGCACCACAATTTTTACAGTGATGTCGGCGCTTGCTAGCCAGCACAATGCTGTGAATCTAGGACAGGGATTTCCGGATAAAGACGGTCCGCTGGTGCTGCGAGAACGTGCGGCGCAAGCCCTGATTGAGGGTCCAAATCAGTACCCGCCGATGATGGGTGTCGAGGCGTTGCGCCAGTCCTTGGCGGCCCACGCCAAGCGGTTTTATGATCTCAGTTATGACTGGCGCAGCGAGATTGTTGTTACCAGTGGCGGCACGGAGGCGCTAACGGCCTCAATCTTGGGAATTGTCCAGCCTGGCGACGAGGTGGTGTTGCTCGAGCCTGCCTATGACTCCTACCGGCCGATAATCGAAGCGGTGGGTGGTGTGGTGCGCTCCATACGGCTGCAGGCTCCCGATTGGGCGCTCGACGAAGCTGCGTTGTCGGCGGTCTTTAACGTCAAGACCAAGGCGATCATGCTCAATTCGCCGATGAACCCGGCTGGAAAAGTCTTTTCGAGGCATGAGCTCGAACTGATTGCAGGTTTTCTCAAACGCTTTGATGCAATTGCGATCTGTGACGAGGTGTATGAGCATCTTACGTTTGATGGATTGTTGCATGCCCCCCTTGCGACATTCGACGGAATGCGAGAACGGTGCCTGCGGATTGGTTCGGCGGGAAAGATATTTTCGTTGACGGGCTGGAAAGTGGGCTGGGTTCAAGGGCCGGCCAGTTTGACTGGTGCCGTCGCGAAAGCGCATCAGTTCATAACATTTACGACGCCAGCCGCTTTGCAAATCGCGGTGGCCTTTGGCCTTGAGACGCAGGAGGCTTTTTACCTGGGCTTGGCAAGCGAGCTACAAGCCAACCGTGATTATCTGGCCCACGAATTACAGGCCCTGGGGTTCAAAGCTCTGACGTCTCAAGGCACTTATTTTCTGACAACAGACATCAGCGGGTTGAGATTCAATGGTTCGGATATTGAGTTTTGCAAACAAATCACCGAGCGTGCGGGTGTCGCTGCAATTCCACTGTCTGTCTTTTTCACAAGCGAGGCGCCACAGAATCTGGTGCGTTTTGCCTTTTGCAAACAACGTCCGGTGCTCGAAGACGCCGTGAAACGATTGGGTAAATATTTCAATGCGTGATGATCTTATGCCGATTTTGGTTGGTTGTGGCCAACTGACCCAGCGAAC
>JANOFD010000486.1:0-12591 GCA_031413455.1 Rhodobiaceae bacterium | reverse complement strand
GCGTACGTCAACGACATTGGGGTGCCGCGTGGTGTGATTCCCCTGCCCGCTACCTTGGGCAGTTCGGTGCCTTTGACAGCGAGGGTCAAGGTACCTGCGGGGCTGATCGCGCCGGCTTCGACCTATAGCGATGTGTTTCGTCTGCGCCTGTTTCGCAATCAGAGCTCGGGGCCGCCGGTGGCGCTTGATACGGAGCGGACCACAAATGGCTCTGCCGTGATCGAGGCGCGGGCGCAGGTGAATATCGCGGGGACAGGGCCTTCGAGCTTTGGCACCGGTAGCGTCGAAAAGTTGAAATTCGGCACGCTGGAGAGCGGCGTGGTCAGGAACGCCAACGTGCAGGTGCGGGCAACGGCGCCGGTGTCGATCCGCATTAAGTCGGAGAACCGCGGCGCCCTGGAGCATGAGATTCTGCACAGTGCCAAGGTGCCGTATACGATGACATTAGGCGGCGATGGTATAAACTTGGCGAGCCCGGTGACGGTGTTCAAGCCGGCGCCGGTTTCGTTCAGCGGCATCAACTATCCGATGGTTTTGACTATCGGGGAGACCACAGGTCGCCCAGCGGGTGAATACGAGGACACGCTAACCATCACGGTGTCACCACAATGAGACGCATCGGTATGACGTTGTTGAGCCTTTGGCTCCTTGCGGCCCTGAGCCCCTTCTCCCACGCGGATTCGTCCGCCAGCGTAGGCATCAGCGCAATCGTGCCGGTCGTGTGCGCGGTGACCGAGCAGTCGCGCCAGGTGCGCAGAGGTGACGATGATGATGATGATGATGATGATGGTCTGATCATTACCGTCGTTCTGAGCGACAATTGCAACGCCGTTCACCGGCTCAGGGTGCTTTATCTTCCGGCGAATTTGCTGCGTGACGAGGACCGCCTGCGGGTTACGCTGAACAATGTTTTACCCAATATCAGCATCCCGGGCGAGCGCAGCTTCACCGACCTGCCGCCGGGCGTGGCGCTCAGAACCCTTCGCATTCGCTATACAACCGAGAGCGACAGGCGCCGCAGGGCGTTTGTGAGCGGGCTTGGATTCGGCGTCTCGGCGCCGTAGCTCGTTTCAGGGATGTCGTGGCGCATCAGTTCGTTTTGGGGAGTAAAATTAGTGTCAATTCCGCGTTATGTCTCCGGGTTCTCTTTTGTATTCTGCGGTCTTGCGGCGGTGATGGCCGTTGCCTCACACACCCGCGCCGCAGAGGTCGGTGTACGCGCGGCCGTTCCCGTGACGTGCGCCGTGAGGGTGATCAGGTCGAGCCTT
Source organism: Rhodobiaceae bacterium (assembly GCA_031413455.1). Taxonomy (GTDB): domain Bacteria; phylum Pseudomonadota; class Alphaproteobacteria; order Micropepsales; family Micropepsaceae; genus SZUA-430. The sequence continues at coordinate 11,323 of JANOFD010000486.1, read as the reverse complement.
TCCACGCTGCATCCGGTACTGCAGATTGTGGCCACCGTGCAGACAAACTGCAATGCAACGCATGATTTGGCATTGACGTATCCCATCGGCGCTGTCACGCGGCCAGAGCGGCTGATTGTGACGTTCGGCGGCGTGCTTTCAAACCTTAGCTCGCCAGGAGCAAAATCGTTCACCAATTTGGCGCCAACCAACACCGCGAAAGAGTTGAGGATCCGCTACAACGGCGGCACGCTGGCCCAGCATCGGGTTCTGCGCGACAGCTGGAGACTTGTGGTGACTGCCAGGTAGGCCCGCTGCCACATTTTCTGTCTTCCTCCGCTTGCGGGGGACGCTTCGCCGCGTTAGCGGCTGCAGACGTTGGGGGGACGCTGCGGCGATTGTGTTCTTGTTTTGTATTTTCCGCTGTACTAGACTATAGTTATGTTGAGGCTCGCGGATCCAAACCTTGCACCTTGCTTGCACATCAGGGAATTTCGCGGAACTCAGCCAAATTTTGAAAATGGAAATGGCGGAAAAGCTGGATGTGCACATGTGCAGCGAAAAACGAGAGATAGACCCCTCAGCCCAGAAACGGCAGAAAACTGGCGGATGGGGTGAGATTCGAACTCACGGAGGGCGTGAACCCTCGCCGGTTTTCAAGACCGGTGCTTTAAACCACTCAGCCACCCATCCGGTGCTTTGCGCGTAGGACCGGTGGGTTAGCATGAGGGGGCGGCCAGTTCAAATTTCGCGAATTGACGCGATGCGGTAAAGTGGAAAGAGCGGTGATCTCCCGGTTTGGAAGATATTCGCACTGCAAGCGCGAAAGTGTTTCGCGATTGCAACACGAATTTACCTTGCGGAAAAAATTGGAATGCTGCAGTGCACACACTCGTTTTTTGAGTCGTGCGGCACGCAACGGGTGTAAACTCTGGCAAGTTGATGTTGATTTGGCCGCTCCCGCTGAATTGGCATTATCAGACGCTTGCAGGAGAGACCCATGCAAAACGAAAGCATCACCGCGTATAATTGTTTGCAGCCTTCGATGGTTCGCACTATTCGCGAAGTGTTCGACGACGCCGTCTGCGAGATTGAGCGGCGGCGCGGAGAAAACGCACCGCCCCTACCCGAGAAAGTTCGCGCCGAGGTCGCGCGCAAGATCGTCGAGCTTGCCAAGCACGGTGAGTGCGATGCGGAGCGGCTGCGCCTGGCCGGCATCAACGCGGTCCCGGGCTAAAGGTAAAATCTTGGGCGATTGGCGGTGAGCGTTCCGGCAAATGTCATCGTCATTTTGCTGGACAGTTTGAACCGGCACATGCTGGGCGCTTATGGGGGCCGCGAGTTCGCAACACCCAATCTCGACCGGTTTGCCAAGCGGGCATTGAAGTTCAATCGCCATGTTGTGGGCTCGCTACCATGCATGCCGGCACGCCACGATATGCTGTGCGGGGCGCTGGATTTTTTGTGGCGGCCCTGGGGATCGGTGGAGATCTGGGAAGACGCCATCACTTATCCGCTGCGCAAGGCGGGCGTGGTGACACAGTTGATTTCGGACCATCCGCATCTCTTTGAAACGGGTGGCGAGAATTACCATTCGGATTTTGCCGGTTGGGATTACCAACGGGGACATGAAGGGGACGCCTGGAAGACGCGGCCCGATCCCAGTTGGGCAGGCGCCCCGCGCTTTGGGCGGGGGCACATGCCCTATGACAATGCGCGCGGCTGGTTTCGCGGTGAGGCGGATTTTCCGGGGCCGCGGACAATGGCTTCGGCGGCCAAGTGGATCGGCGACAATGCCGGGTATCACAAGCGTTTCATGCTCTTCGTCGATGAGTTCGACCCGCATGAACCGTTCGATACGCCGGAGCCCTATGCCTCGATGTACGATAAGGACTGGGAGGGGCCACATCTGATCTGGCCGCCTTACATGCAAGGCGCGATTGCCAAGGGCGTGCTGAGCGAGCGGCAGGGTGCCCAAGTCCGGGCGCAGTATGGCGGCAAGTTGACGATGATTGACGCCTGGTTTGGCCGGGTGCTGGACGAGATCGACGCGCGGGGCTTGTGGGACGATACGGCGGTGATCGTGTGTACCGATCACGGGCATTATCTGGGCGAGAAAGATTGCTGGGGCAAGCCCGCCGTGCCGATCTACGAGACGCTCGGGCACATTCCGCTGCTGGTGGCCTGGCCCGGACAGGCGCCGCGCGAGATCGAGGCGCTGACGACCAGCGTTGATCTCTATGCGACTTTGGCCGAGGTGTTCGGGGTGAGTGCGCGGCAAAGGACGCATGGGCGCTCGCTTGTTCCGCTCATTACGGGGACAGTTTCCACTGTGCGCGAGTGGGCCCTGATGGGTGTGTGGGGCCGCGAAGTGCACATCACCGACGGACGCTGGAAGTATGCCCGCGCGCCGGTGGGCCGGAACGAGCCTTTGGCGATGCTCTCCAACCGCTGGTCGACGATGCCGACGCATGTGCTGGCGCGTGAACGGGAGCTGCCCCTGCCCGATCAGCGCGCAGTGCTGGGCCGGATGCCCGGCAGCACTGTCCCCGTGATCAAGCAGGTCTGGGACGCGAGCGACAATGTGCCGTTCTGGGCGTGGGCGCAGTTTACGGGACACCATTTGTTCGATCTGGCCAATGATCCTGGTGAGAACGACAATCGCGCCGGCGGGGCGGATGAGGGCCGGATGATCGAGCTTCTGCGCGGCGCGCTGTCAGAGGTCGAGGCGCCGTCCGAGCAGTTTACGCGGCTGGGGCTGGCTTAGATTCCGAAGCGCTCGACGATCCAGGGCACCACGATGTCCATCACTTTCTCGACGTCGGGCGCGTCACGGGCGCCGAACTCGGGTTCGAAATAGTGGCGGGCGTTGGGAAAATCGACGTAGGTTTTGTCCTTGGCGGCGATGGCGCTGAACATCGGGATGGCGTCAGTCTTGGGAAATATTTCCTGATCCTTGCCCGCGTTGATGAAGAGCGAGGGCTCGCTGATCTGCGGCAGGTCGTGGAGCTGGTTGGCGAGGCTGGAGATTCCCGACCAGGTCGAGAGCCATGCATGGGGCGTCGCGTAACGGCCAAAACCGAAGAACTTCCAGTTCATCAGGTCAGGGCGCGGCGAGAAGATCGAGCCGTAATCGCGCGCAGAGGGATCGATGGTGTTATTGACGTAGTGGAGGTTCGCCATCGTGCGATAGATCGTCATCACCGGCTCAAAAGCTTCGCGACGCAGGATGTCGCGCTGCCTGTCCGGGGACAGTTTGGAAAAGTCCGGGTCGCTGTGCAGTTGCTCGGCGCGCTCGTTCTCGGCGATCAGCGCGCGGGCGATGGCGTCGACACGCCTGATGCGATCAAGTTGGGCAACGCGGAAGCGCTTGATGAAGGCGTCGTCGTAGCTGGACCACTGGGCGTCGGTGCCATCAATCCTGGTGGGCGTCTTGAAACCATTGCGCTCGTCATACATATCCAGTGAAGGATCGCTCAGGTGAGGCTGACTCTCATCAACGACGGCGGGGTCGATGATCTCGTTCATGATCATGCCCTCGCCCTTGTGGGTGGAGATATAGACCATGCCGTCGGCCGGGATCATCTCGGCCTCGTTCAAATGGGTACGGCGGCCACCGGGCGTTTTGGCGATGCGCTCGCCCTTGGGCTTTTTTGCCTGCGCCTGATAAAAACCATTGAGCGCGCCGCCGCCAGAATTTCCGACGAGCACGACGTTCTTTATGCCGCGCTTGTTCTTCAAAAACGAAACGCAGGACGCCACGTCGAGAATGACTTCTTCATGGGTCGTGGTGACATCGTTGTTCGGATTGCGGGTGTTGGCGCCCATGCAGGCGACGCCCGCCTCAACCAGACGCGGGATCACATAATGGTGGGTGAAATCTCCACGCGGGTGCATAACGACGATCGCCGTTTTTGGCTTTGGATTTTTCTTCGAGGTCCAGAGTAAGCCGCGATGCTCGCGAAAATCCGGCGCCTTCAGAATCAGGTTTTCAGCATCGAACGCGTCCGGCAGACGGCGCATATTCATCGGCGCCCCGCCCCAGTAAGTTTTCGAAATCAGCTGCATGAGACAAGAGATCCAATTAGATTTTTGCCGTTAATTTATCCTTTACCATCTTCTGTTGATATGTGGGTAACGAAGTTGATGAGGGAGGCGCACTGCCAGTACCATAGTTCAGAGCCCGGCGTTTTCGGGCGCTTCCTTGGCAAAGGATTTCACTTCAAAGCCCGGCTTAAGCCGGGCTTTTGTGTTTGGCTGAGGGCGAAATCTACTCCGGTAAAGTCTCGCCGGAGCCTCCGAACTCCTTCGGCATTTTCGCGAATTTCGGCAATCCATCCTTCATTGAAATCATTTTCTCGGCGTAGAAAATGTGCATCACGGGCTTGAACGGATACTCCGGGATAATGGCCGCCATCACGTCGACCATTGCCATCCCCGGATGCTGGACCGCAACATGACCACCGCAGGTTCGGCAAGACTGGCGATGACTGGCCTCGGTCTTCTTGTAGGTTTGGAGATTGTCAGCACCTTTGGTGAACCGGAAATTGTCTTTCGGCCACAGCGTTGCGGCATGGACAGGCGCGCCCAGCCAGCCCCGGCAATCGGTGCAATGGCAATAGCCCGAAAAGGCTGGCGTCCCACTGACTTCAAGCGCAACCGCGCCACAGAAACATTGCCCCTTAAAGGTTTTTTCCGGCATTTGAACTCTCCTTGGATGTGAACTTTCAGGCGGCCTTGGTGCTGGCCGAGCGGCGCAAATCTGGCGCCAGGCCCTCACCCATCAGGTCAACAAAATTATCGGCGTAGAAGCGTTGGATAGCGCGCGCCGGCAGTCCCGCGAGGCTCTGGTCGAAACGCTTGAGTGGATTGCGCCCACCTTCGACGTGGGGAAAGTCGGACGAGAAAAGACAAACGTCTTCGCCGGTGTTGGCAATGATCCAGCCCGCATCTTCGTGCGGATAGGGCGTGACGCGCACTTGGCGCTTGACGAATTCGCTTGGTTTCATCGAGAGTTTTTTGAGGCGTTCTTCGCCCTTGTAGAAAGCGGCGTAGCCGGAATCCATGTTGCGCATCCAGCCCGGCACCCACGAGGCGCCAAGTTCTATGGCGCCGATTTTAAGGCGCCGAAAACGGTCGAGCACGCCGTCGAAAATCATCGCGGCCAGCGACGTCATCACCGAGTGCGGGTTCAGTTTTTCCTCGCCGCCGACATGGAACACCACCGGCAAACCGGCCTCCTGGGCCATCGCCCAAATGGGATCGAATTCCATGTGGCTGGGCGAATGGCCGTTGGGACAGCGCGAAGGGATCAACAAGGCTTTGCAACCCAAGTCTATTGCCTCCTTGGCTGCTTGGCGTGCGCGGGCGAAATCGGTCAGCGGGACATAACCGGTTCCAAGAAAACGCCGGTCGACCGAGCAGAAAGCAACCATCATGCGATTGTGTGCTTGCGCCGTTGCGTAGGCAAGATCGAGGTCGCCACTATCGTCGAGAGAGAAATTGCCGAGGCACCATGTGGTGAACACGAGTTGACTTGAGAAGCCGAGCAGGTCGAGAGCACGCGGGCGATCCTCGCGCCGGAACGCACCCAGCGCTTCGTAGTTGCGGCGCAGAAGAATGTTTTCGGCGGCGCCCGTGCGAAAGTCCGCGTCGTTTTGTTTGGCGCGTGCGTCGCTTGTCCATTTGCCGTCGCGAGGCCAGGCTTTGAGTTTGGGCAGGTCGTCATAGCGGGAACGAAATCTTGGATCGATGAAGTCATCAAGGCAGTCGGCGAGTTCCATGAGATGGGAGTCGGCGTCGTGGATGATGCGGTCCTGAGTATAGGGCATGGGCACTTCCGCTTCTAGCTGGCACATGATTGCCTAAGCCCGCCGTTCGCGCAACCCACCCCGTGCTACTCCTTCGCGAATTGCTTCAGCGATGCAAACACCGCCTCGTCATTGATGATGCGCGGGACCTTGTTCTGACCACCCAGTCGGCCACGGGATTTCATCCAGGCAGCGAACGAGCCAGATGAAACAGCGCGAACCTCAGGTGCCTTCATACCAAAGCCATCTGCGCGATGAGCGCGATAGTCGTCGTTTCGGGCACAAAGGATTTCGTCTATCGCGCGGGCAAAGGCAGCAAGGCTTTCCGGCGAAGGGCTTTGCGCGAACTCCACGATATAGAGATGCCCTCCCAGATCGCCCTGCCCTGCCGGGTATTTTGCGCCCATCGAGAAGTCGGTGACCTGAGCTCCGATGCCGGAGGCAGCGGCGGCTACCGCATCCTCGATCTCTTCGCCGATCAAGTGCTCTCCGAAGGCGGACATCGAATAGGACGTACGGCCGGTGATGACGATGCGCGGCGGGTCACGGCTGACGAACCTCACCGTATCCCCAATAATATAGGACCAACAACCCGCGCAGGTAGACAGCACGATGGCGTAGTTGACGCCGGGTTCAACCGTCTCCAGCCAGTGCCGCGTGGGATGAGCGCTTTCCAGTTCGTCAACCGGTACGAACTCGAAGAAAATGCCGTTGTCGACGAGCAAGCGCAGGCCGTGTTCATGGGTGTGGTCTTGCAATGCGATAAAGCCCTCTGAGGCCGGATAGACCTCACGCAGCTCAGCGCCGCCTACAAGGAATTCCTCGAAGCGGGCGCGATAGGGCTTGAAGTTGACGCCGCCATGAATCAGCAACTCCAAATGCGGATAGACGTCGCGCGCGGTCAGGCGGCGCCCCGCATTTGAGCTGAGCCGATCGAAGAGGATCAGTAGCCACGACGGCGTGCCGGTCAGAATGCGGATGTCTTCGCTGGGGCTGAGTTCGGCGACGCGTGCCAGCTTCTGTTCCCAGTCGGTAAGCAAAGCGACCTTGAGCGGTGGGAAAGTGAGAGCCCGCGCCCACCAGGGCATGCGCTTGACGGCGATGCCTGAGAGGTCACCCGACCAGATGCCGGGTGCTTCGGCCACCAGATCGGTGGATCCACCCAGCATGAAACTCTTGCCGCCGAATATTTTCGAGCGCAGGCGATGGGTGAGGTGATGCGTAAGAAGGTCGAGCCCGGCGCGAACATTTGCACGGTTCATCGCGGCCGTCACCGGAATGTATTTCGAGGCACCGGCGGTCGTACCCGAAGTTACGGCGAAGTAGGGAACCACACCCGGCCACGTCAGATTGTCCAGGCGCGGGAAGGCCGTCTGCCAATATTCGCGCCAGAAGTCGTCATAGCGGCGCAGCGGTACGGTGTTTTGATAATCTGCGATTGATTTGATTTGCTGGAAGTGGTGATCGAGGCCGAAGCGGGTCGACGCCGCTTTGCCTAGCAGTTGATGGAAGACACGGATTTGCTGATCCGCATAGTCCCGCTTGGCCAGCGTGCGCCGCCGGTGGGCCGCGTAAACCCGCAGCGCTGGGGTGAAGTCCATCATGAGGCTGGGCGGATAGACGCCTTCAGTTTTGTCTTGATAGGGAAAGTGGCGCGAACGGTCTCAATCCGCAAGGGGATCTTGAACGTCTTGCCATCCATGAAGGGCTGAAGCTGATCGCGGAAGTTCGCCGACTGGTACCAACCGTCATTGCCACCCAGCAACACGAACCAGTTGGCGTCGGGATTGGACAGGTCGGAGACATGACGTGCCTGGGCGCCGTAGCGGGTCAGGTGCCGTTCGGCGGACATTGGGTGGTCGGTCTTCAAGACAGACTCAGCCGTCCCGGCAGCAGGCACATCGCCGAAATTGTAGCGTGAGCCAATGACCGGGATCGTGGCGAAATACCCCTGCACACCCATACGGTGCATGTCGCCCCAGGTGGGGTATGATGCAGCCGCAATTGCTCCAGCATCGAGACCCGCTGCAATCGCGGCTGCAAACTTCGCTTCGTCGATTGTCGCTACGTCAGACGACAGGCGCGTGTAGGGACTGCCGGCGGCGTCGAGCGAATCGATCTCGATCTGGGTAAACGCCACGGGCAGAAAGGCCGAGATGGTGGCTTCAAACGCAACAGCGCCGGCGGACTCACGCCTATAACGCCCGTCCCACGCGTCGATCGCCTCCAGGGTTGCTTTCTGTTGTGGTTTTAGAGTCATCACAACGGCACGCTTGACGATGGCATCGCGCATCAGCAGCGCTGAAATGCTGATCGTATCCATTTGGATCTCTTTAATGTCGTCAGGCGTGATTGTAGCCTTGGCCCCGAGTAATTTCTGCATGCGCAAGACGCGGTCATCGGCCGAGAACAGGTATCCGATCGGAACGTCGCTTGAGCCGCTGCGATTGTTGGCCGAGGCCAGGAACCCCGACGGCGGATTGTAGGCCATCGGCAGCTCACGCGAGGTGACAATGCGGTCCCAGGCGCTCGCTTTTTTCAGCGGCAGGACAATGTCTGCCGGCAGGTCCTTGCCGCGCGCCGGCACATGGGTGGCCGTTACCTGTCCGATGTTGCCTTCGACATCGGCGTAAAGGAAATTCTGCGGCGCAATCGAAAAGCCTTCGAGGCTCCGGCGGAAGTCCGCCCAGTTGCGCGCCTGGTTGACGCCCAGCATCGCCGAAAGTTCGTCGGTGGCATAGTGACCGATCCACTTCAGCGCCAGCACTTCACCTTTTTTCACCGGCAGTGCCGTTGCGTCTGAAAGGATCGGGCCCACGGGTGTTTCGCGGATGGTAATCTCATCATCGAACCACCAGCGCACGCGGACCGCTTCTGTGCGCGTGGTGATCTGGCTTGGGGGCAGCTTGCTGACATCGAACAGGTCGCTGTTGGCCGAGCGCATGTTGGTGCCGCCCCAGGCAATCCACGGATTGCGCCCTACAGCAACGAACGGTACGCCGGGAACCATGAACCCGACGATGTTGTAGCTGGGACATTTGATACCGGCGAGCAGCCAAGCATTCGGCAAGTTGACACCAAGATGGGGGTCATTGGCAATGAGTGCTGACCCCGTCCCTGTTTTCGATTTTCCTACGGCCATCGAGTTCGAACCGGTCCGGCTGAGTGAGGACAGAAGGTTAGAGAGTCCCACGGCCGCCGACTTGTTGCTGCCTGTAATGCTTGGTGCAGAAGACGTACCTTCGTCCAGAACCTTGGCCCAAATCTGTGGCCAATCCTCGCGATTGCGGAGCGGCATCAGGCGAAGCCATGCCAACCAACTCACATCGACGGACGCGAGGCGCCCGATGGTCAGTACTTCCTCGGGGCGCCATGGTTCAACGTCAAATCCCAGAAGGGTGAATTCGTGGGGAAGCTCCTTCACATTCTGTTGATAGGTGTTCACGCCAGCAACGAAGGCGTCGAGCCATGCCCGCCGGTTAGGCGCCATGCGTGCATACACGTTCTTGGAGGTTTTACCGAAATTGAGAATGCGCAGTGCCTGCTCGATTTCGGCGACCTGCGGGATCGGGCCCGCCATTTCTTGCAGACGTGCCTGACTGATGCGGCGGAGCATTTCCATCTGGCCGAGGCGCAGATGAGCATGAGCCAGCCCAAGCGCAAATGCTGCATCATGATCGGTTTTGGCCTCGATGAAGGGGACACCTTGCTCGTTCCAATGAATGGTCACGGGCTGGTCAAGAGGCAAATCGATGTCGAGCGGCATCATGGCAAGGCGCTGCTCAAGGGTTGCCGGTTCTGGAAGGCTTGCGACGACGGCGCAACTGGACGATGTCAATGCCGCTAAGCCAATGACCGCGATGCGGTTCCACGCCAGTACAAGTTGCATTTTACATTCCTGTCTCGAGATGGTGCGGCGCTAAGAGTGAAATTGGAGGTAGTACGTTATCTGCCACGGAATGGATCACCCTCTCGCGAAGATCGTTTCGATCGCTGTCAGGTTCATGCCGTGCTTGACGTAATTGTAAGGCGTCAGGTTCACGACTTTGATGATCCGGCGGGCGATTTCGGTGCCGACGGTGCCGTCTTCCCGTGGGACCATATCGAAGTCGAGCACGTTTATGCAGGCCAGATCCTGCTCAAACGACTGAACCGCTTTCAGGCCGTTGCCCGTCATCCAGCTGAGGAGCAGCCGATTGGTGCCTTCGTGCGCCACGACCAGCGCGGTGTGCCAGCCAGGCTCGGCGAGCAACCGTTCAAGCGACGCAGCGGCACGCGCCTGAACTTCAGCGAAGACGTCGCCGCCCATCATGCGCGCACCGGGAACGCCTGCCTGATCGAATTCGAATGTCATGCGTGCGGCAAGTTCTTCGCGGCTTTTGACACGCGCGAGTCCTCCTCCACCCTTGATCTCGACAAGTCCTGCATCGGTGCCGAGCGTTAAGTGTGCTGCATCGACGTTGTTTGCCAGTACGATTTCGGCGGTCTCTCTGGTGCGTGGCAGTCCAGATGACAGCGCGCAATCAAAGCGGATATGTGCGAGCGCCCCGCCGCTGGCCTTGGCCTGTTCGCGTCCAAGCAGCGTCAACGGCACAAGATCGGTGTGTCCTGCTTCTCGAACTTCGCGCGCAAAATAGTCCACGTGACCATGACGCATGAGATAGATGCGTCGCCGGCCAGTGGTTCCGGGTAGAGCGGTCATTAAATCGCACCGGCAGTTTTTAAGGCGGCAATTTCGCCAGCGTTGAAACCCCAGTCGTTCAACACCTGCTCGTTGTGTTCGCCGCAAGTGGGTGCCGGCCCCTGCACTTCCACCTTGGTGCGGCTAAAGCGTGGTGCGGGTGCGGGTTGAACGACGCCGTCGATTTCGATGAAGGTTCCGCGTGCTTTGTTGTGCGGGTGGTTGGGTGCTTCGCTCAATGACAGCACCGGCGCGTAGCACACATCTGTGCCTTCCATGATTGCGTCCCACTGGCTGCGCGATTTGGTTCTGATCACGCGCGCGATTTTTTCTTTGAGCGATGGCCATTTCGAGCGGTCCATCTGGGATTGGAATTCGGGATCGGCGAGCCCCGCTTTCTCGAGAAGCAGTGCGTAGAATTGCGGCTCGATGGAACCGATCGAGACCCAATTGTTATCCGATGTTTCGTATGTGTCATAAAAATGAGCGCCGCCGTCGAGCATGTTTTCGCCTTTGGCGTCAGTCCACATGCCCATCGCCTTGAAGCCGTAGAACATGGACATCAGCGACGCCGCACCGTCCGTCATCGCGCAGTCGATGATTTGTCCCTTGCCTGAGCCTTTCGCCTCGAACAATCCGCACGCCATACCAAAGGCAAGATAAAGCGCGCCGCCGCCGAAGTCGCCAACGAGATTGAGCGGCGGCACCGGCGTTGCACCCTTGCGGCCGATGGCGTGGAGCGCTCCCGTCAAGGCGATATAGTTGATGTCGTGGCCAGCTGCGGATGAAAGCGGGCCCGTTTGTCCCCATCCGGTCATGCGCCCATAGACCAGTTTTGCATTTCTCTGAAGCG